>SLFF01000403.1 GCA_007124395.1 Thermomicrobiaceae bacterium
ATATCCCGCACCAACGGCCTCCCGAGTGTCGGTATCGCCGTGACCAAGACACAGGATGGCAATACGGTCTCTGTCGGTAACGATGTGATCGACACGCTCGAAGAGATCGAAGCGACGTTGCCAGAGGGCGTTCAGATCGATGTCATTCTCGATCAGAGCGTCTTTATCGAGGAAGCGATCTCTGGATTGTCCCGGGATGCGCTGATTGGTGCGGCTGGTGCCGTTCTGGCCGTCTGGGTGCTGCTGTTGAGCTTCCGGAGTGCGATTATCGCCGGTGTCTCGATTCCATTGTCGGTGTTGTTCGCGATCATGGTCCTCTACTTCCAGGGCTTCACGTTGAACATCCTGACGCTGGGTGGTCTGGCGATCGCAATCGGCCGGGTCGTCGATGACTCGATTGTCGTGCTGGAGAATGTCTACAGGCATATCCAGGAAGGAGATGATCTCGATAGAGCCATTGTCAGCGGTGCCAGGGAGATCGCGGTTCCCGTTATCGGCTCTACGCTAACCGCGATCGGTGTCTTCGTGCCGCTGATCTTCGCTAGCGGTATAGCCGGGGTTCTGTTCCGTCCGTTTGCGCTAACGGTGACGATCGCGCTGATCGCATCCACGGTCGTCGCCCTTACGATCGTTCCGGTGATTGCCAAGTTCTGGATTGGACGATCAGTTCTCGGTACGCAGCCAAAAGAAGAACGGGATACGTTCCTGCAGCGGATCTATACCCCGGCGCTGCGCTGGTCGTTGACGTATCGATTCACGACGTTGGCAATCGCGCTAGTACTGTTTGTTGGCAGTCTCGGCTTGCTGGCGATCGTTCCGACAACGCTCCTTCCCGAAGAAGGCGACCCGGAGTTCGGGGTCGGTGTTTCCCCGCCACCTGGTGTGGGGACGACTGAGGAGATCATCGAGCTGGCGATTGCTGGTGAAGAGGTCATCGAGAGCCTTCCGAACATCGACACGTACAACACGAGTGTCACGCTCGGTGGTGGTGACGACGTGTTCTCGCTGGGACGGGCGCTGACCGGCGGCGGGACCCGTGGGGTCGACTATTTCATCCAGGTCGACGAAGACGCCGATGTTCCAGCGTTGCGGGAAGAGGTTCGCGAGGGACTTGAATCCCTGGGCGATGATCTGCAGGTCTCGCTTCAGGGTGGCGGAGATCAATCGCAGAGCCAGCTGCAGGTGTCGGTCATCGGTGACGACAACGACGAAGTGCGTGAGATCGCGGCTGAGCTCCTGGTCTTGCTGCAGGATATCGACGGCCTTGAGGAACTGACCAGCGCCGCCGCAGCTGAGCAGGATGAGATCATCATCGATGTTGATCCTGATGCGGCGATGGGCGCCGGTGTCTCAGCCGCTCAGGTGTCTCAGCAGGTCCGTCAGTTGTTGGTGGGTGAGGACGTTACGTCGGTTCGCCTCGACGATGAGCGACAGGAGATGTCGGTCATCCTGACCGCGGATGTCGAAGCGCTGGACACGATCGAAGAACTCGGTTCGCTGCTGGTCGGAGTTGGCGAACGGTCTGTTCAACTCAGCGAAATCGCCGAGATTCGTGAAGAATCCGGCCCGGCGCAGATCACGCGACAGGATCAGCGGGTCGCCGGAATCGTTCAGGGGCAGATCAGTGGCCGTGAGACCGGCGAAGTGCAGAGCGATATCGACGATCTCATCGCCCAACTGGACCTGCCAGACGGTGTCAGCGTCGAATATGGCGGCGCGATCCAGCAGTTCGACGAAGGTTTCGAACAACTGCTGATTGGTATCGCTGCGGCGATCGTCATCGTCTACGTCATCATGGTGATCGTCATGGGGTCGCTGGTCTACCCGTTCATCATCATGTTCACGCTCCCGTTGACGGCAATTGGTGCACTGGGGGCACTGGCCGTAACCGGGCGTCCACTCAGCCTTGCGGCGCTGTTTGGTCTATTGATGCTGGTCGGTATCGTGGTGGCGAACGGGATCGTGCTGATCGACTTCATCAACCAGTTGCGCGCTCGGAAGATGTCGCTCTTCGATGCGTTGCTGGAAGGTGGTCGGCTCCGGGTCCGTCCGGTCCTGATGACGGCAATCTCCACGATTCTGGCCCTGCTGCCGATGTCTCTGGGCCTCACTGAAGGAGCCGAGATCGCTGCAGATCTTTCGATCGTAGTGATCGGTGGGCTGATCAGTGCCACCCTGCTGACGCTGGTTGTTGTGCCGGTGATCTACAGCGTTATCGAGTCGGCTCGATTCCGCCTGGTGGGTGGTGACGATAGTGGCAATGGCGGCGGCGGAAACGGTGACGGTGATGATTCACCGTCGCCTGCCGACTGCGATTCCTCACCCCGAATGAAGCCAGCTTCCCCGATTCCGCCGCTGAAGCGGTTAGAATAGCGGCAACGGAGAATTCTCGACATTGGGGAAGGGGACCAGGTGAAGAGCCAGATCACGCACCTCGAATGCACCTACTGTGGGGAGACGTATGATCATCGCCAGCTGATGACCACGTGTCCGGCCTGCGGGAAAGTGTTGTACGCGCGCTACGATCTGCAGGCGGCGAAGGCGACGATGACGAAAGAAGCGCTGAAGGATCGTCCGTGGAACCTCTGGCGTTATTCCGAGATCATGCCGGTCGAAGATCCCGCTCATGCGGTGACGCTCGGTGAGGGTGGGACGCCGCTGCATGAGGCTCCAAAGCTTGGGGCTGACTTCGGCTACGATCGTCTGCTGATCAAGGACGAAGCACTCAACCCAACTGGAAGCTTCAAGGCACGCGGTCTCGGCGCTGCCGTGGCCCGGGCAAGTGAACTGGGTGCAAAAACCGTGGCAATGCCATCTGCCGGAAACGCGGCCGCGGCAATGACTGCCTACGCCGCCCGGATGGATATCCAGGGAATCGTCGCGATGCCAGTCGACGCACCGGAGGTCATGAAGGCTGAGTGTCACATGTACGGCGCTCACGTGCTGCTGGTCAAAGGGTTGATCAACGACTGTGGCGCGTTGATTCGTCGCGGCGCAGACATTCATGGCTGGTTCGACTGCTCCACGCTGAAGGAACCCTATCGTCAGGAAGGCAAGAAGACGATGGGGCTCGAGATCGCCGAGCAACTCGGCTGGCGAATGCCCGACGCGATGATTTACCCCACAGGTGGTGGTACTGGCATCGTCGGGATGTGGAAAGCGTTCGACGAGCTGGAGCAGATGGGTTTGATCGGCTCCAAGCGGCCGAAGATGATCTCTGTTCAGGCCGAGAATTGCGCGCCGATTGTTCGAGCGTTCGAAAAGGGAGAACGACACGCGGAACTCTGGGAAGGCGCCTCGACCGTCGCCCCGGGTATGCGAGTCCCGGTGGCAATTGGCGACTACCTGATTCTGGATGCAATCCGCGAGAGCGGCGGCACGGCGATCGCTATCTCTGACGACGAGATACTTCAGGGCGTCGACATGCTGGCTAAGCGCGAAGGTTTCTTCGCCTCGCCAGAGGTCGGCTCTGTGGTGATCGCTGCGAAGAAGCTGCGTGAATCAGGATTTCTCAAGGCAGACGATGAGACCGTCATCTTCTCATGCGGAAGTGGCCTGATGCACACCGATCTAGTCCATGGCGACTTTCCGGTGCTGGAGAAGGATGCCCCGGATCCGGGCGAGTACATCCGGTCAGCCTAAATCGGCTGGCATGTCGGGCAGATCTTGGTTCCACGCTGACCGATGAGTTCCCGGACGATCGGTGTTCCACAGCGATGACAGGGATCGTCCGCCGATCTTGAATAGATCTGCAGCCGGGAGAGATTCTCTCCCGGCTCTCCATTTCCATCTCGATAGTCCCGAAGAGTCGTCCCACGGTGCTCCAGCGCACTGCTCAGCACCAGGCGGATTTCTGCCAGCAGGCGCTCACACTCGTCTGCGGCCAGATCACAGGACCGGCGTCTTGGATGAATCCCCGCGCGGTAGAGCGCTTCGTCTGCATAGATGTTGCCGACGCCCGCCAGAAACTGCTGATCCAGCAGCAGTGGTTTCAGGATTCGCTTCCGTCCCTGGAGCATCGTGGTGAATTGCTCTGAGGTGAGTTCCGGTTCGAGCGGTTCGGGTCCGATCGATTGATCGAAGATGGCGTACTGATTCCCGGTCAGGAGCGACCACCGGCCGAATTTCCGGACATCCCGGTATCGGACCTGTTTACCATTCTCCAGATCGAGCCAGAGATGAACATGGACGTCGGCCGGGACCACCGGATCGATGATCGACACTTCACCGGTCATCCGTAGATGGATGGTCACGACATCGCCTGTTGATAGATGCAGCAGGATGAACTTGCCCCGTCGACCGACGCCGGAGATCTGGCTCTTGATGAGCCGTTCGCGAAACTCGTCCACCTCTGGCGTAGCGACGCATCGCTGATATACCCCGACGTGGACGCCGGCGATCGTGCGCCCGGCCAGATGGGGCTGAAGCGTTCTTCTGACTGTCTCGACTTCCGGAAGTTCGGGCATTTTCCCCTCCGCGTTTGCTAGGGTAGAGTATAGAGTCTGAGGGATGGAGAATGCCGAGAGAATGCGGAAGGAAAGACGATGGACGAGTGCATCTTTTGCAAGATTGCTCAAGGGGATATGCCAGCCGATACGGTCTATCAGGATGAGCGGGTGACGGCATTTCGCGATGTCTCACCACAGGCAAAGACGCATGTTCTGGTGATACCGAATGTTCACTATGATTCGTTGAATGAGGCATCTGCTGACGAATCAGATCTCCTGGCACACACACTCAGGATCTGTGCGATGGTTGCGCGGGATGAGGGGATCGACGAGTCAGGGTATCGGATGCTAACCAACATCGGAGAAGAAGGCGGGCAGAGCGTGGCTCATCTGCATTTTCATGTGATGGGTGGGCAGGAACTGACTGGCAAACTCGCCTGAATCGGCTATCGTGCAGGCGGACGATTCCGGGTAGAATAGTTTGCAGCCACGCGTGGTGACCAATCGGCGATGAATGTCTACCAATGAACAGAGGGACCGGTGCTCTACGACTTTCTTGCGGGAAACCTGCCGATTTCGCTTGTCATTCTTGCAGCTGTCGGGGGATGGGCCTATCGGAACCGGTCTTCGATTTCACTGGCGATGAACGATCCGCAACGTCACTGGGCAATCGTGGCCAGGGTTGCGGTCTTTTCAACGGCACTGTTCTTCGTCTGGGTCACCGCGCTGGACAACTGGCGTCAATTGCTCGGCTATATCGTGGTTACCGGACGGCAATTCGCCGCCGATCCATTCGAAGCGGCCACCACTCCAGACATGCTGCGCTATGTCTCGCTGGCGCTTCTGGCCGTGTCGGTGATCAGTGTCGCGCTGATGTACGCCCGGCACCTCGGGTCGTATGCGTTTCTGATCATCTGCCTGACGTTCGTTCCGCTGTTCGCGCTGACGTTCAACGAGATCCGGATCAGCGCAGACGCGTTCCTTCGGCTTTCAGAGTTCGCGCTGGAGAATCCTTCGCTGCTGGATGCCGGTTCGATTCTGTTCTGGGCTGCGGGGATGTTCGTGATCATCGCGGCGGTGGTGATGACCGCATACCTGACGTTGTTCGGGCTGGTGGCACTTCCACTGCGGATCATCTACGGAACAACTGTTGCTCCGAAAAAAGAAGAACTCGCCCAGATCTTCAAGTCTTACGAGCGACGAGCTCGAGAATCCCGGCGTGAAGAGACTGGTGGACATGACGGATCGGGTGTGAACGGCGATGCCACAGCTCGCTCCTGAACGGCTTACTCCGCGTCGCTCTGGGTCGCACTGGCTTTCTCAGCAAGGTCGGTAATCCGGAGTTCGGCGCGATCGAGCATGGCGTTGCATTGTTCGATGACTTTCATCCCGAACTCGTACTCGACAACCGCCTCTTCCAGGCTCAGCTCACCGGCTTCCAGTCGGACTACTGATGCTTCCAGCGCCTGAACCAGTTCTTCATAGGATGGGTTCTCCGGTAGCGATCGAGCGGGGTCGTTCTGGTTGGTCTTATCAGGCATTACGTTTCTCTTTCATCGCTGGTTCAGGGGTCGCATCTTCGACCCTTACTCGGGCGCTGCCATCGTGGAAATCGAGACGCAGGGACTGTCCATCTTTAAGCGCTGCGGTGCCGGTAATCCGGCTCCCATCCGCGCCATCAGTCACCATGGCATAGCCACGAGCCAGCAACGTCCGGGGATCGAGCAGCTTCAACTGCTGTTCCCTGTGGTCGATCCTGGTTCGCTGATGGTGCAACGTATCGG
>SLFF01000356.1 GCA_007124395.1 Thermomicrobiaceae bacterium
CATTCAGTTCGGTCCGATGCAATCGGCAACGCGCTCGGACTTCGAAGACGCCATGGACACCATGTTCTGGGGAACGGTGCAACCGACGCTCGCCGTGTTGCCACAGATGATCGAGCGTGGGCACGGACGTATCGTCAACATCACCTCGATCGGTGGAAAGGTATCGGTGCCACATCTCTTGCCGTACAACTCGGCCAAGTTCGCCGCACTCGGGTTCTCCGAAGGGCTTCACGCAGAAGTCGGCAAAGATGGCATCGCCGTGACCACAATCGTACCGGGGCTCATGCGCACCGGGTCATTCGTCAATGCGCGATTCGTCGGTGACGTGGAGAAAGAGTACACGTGGTTCAGCCTCGGTTCATCGCTGCCACTGATCACGATCAATGCGGAGATCGCGGCCAGGCAGATCGTTGAAGCGACCAGACGAGGAGAATCCGAACGCATCCTCTCGTTGCCGGCCAAGATCCTGGCTCGGATTCACGGTGTAGCTCCAGCGACAACTGCCCGGATTCTTGGCGCCTTTGACAAATGGATCCTGCCAGAATCGTTCGGGGAACATGAATCACCCGTGGCGGGTAGAGAAGTGGAGGAACGGCTTGATTCCCGGGCACTGGAAGCGGCAACAACGCTGGGACGAGAAGCAGCCCGGGCCTTCCAGCCGGAAAAGAACCTTCCACGAGAGGAACGCGGCAGTTCGCGCGACTGACACGAACACAGGCCTCACTGATTGCGTCGTAGCTCACCTGGGTGTTCAGTGAAGTACAATAGTGGTTCTCACGATTATCGAGGTCTGTCGGCTGGAGCAATTCAAATGATTGTTTAAGTTCTGCTTTTCAAGAGGATATTGACTCTCGGCATCGGCACCGTCGGCAAGTGCAATATCAGAAGTGTTTAGCGAGCGAGTCAGATCCGTTGATCTGACCCTTAGCGTTCATTTCCCGGCATGTGCTGTCACCAACCCCGAACTGCCAACGGCAAAGGGGCAAATTGCGAAACAGGGTCGCGCTGGAGTGATCGAGGTTGTACTGCATTCGTTTGAGCAAAGTGGCCGGGAAATGATCCCGGCCACGTCAACGCTCGCATCTGTCACTTGTAGAAGTACGGATCGAGCACGCTTACGCGGGTGATTCGATCGACCGGCAGTCCAGTTGAACCCGCCGCTTCACGAATTGCCTCGGGGTTGGGGCCGTCGTAGACACAGTAGGTTTTCAGCTTGTCATCCCGAACATAGGAATGTACCCATGTCACTCCGTGGTTGGCATTCGCCGAGACCACGTTCATACATACTCCTTCGCCCTCCTCGTTAGCCGGGATCGACAGACCATCCGGGAACGTGCGCTCGACCAGATAGCGGGGCATAGCAGCCTCTCCTTACTGATATGTAACGGGTAAATCCGACTAACACCAGTATGCAGATGCTCTGCGGTGAATGTATCGGTGAGTACCCCTAGATTTTCGAAGTCCGACCCTTATTCTGGAGAACCTGAGTCGAACTCCTGTGCATGGCGCACTGCCTCAGCCCGTGAGTGAACATTCAGCTTGCTCAGCACCGAAGACACATGGCTCTCGACAGTTTTAAGGGACACAAACAGACGATCAGCTATCCCGGCGTTGCTAAGTCCTTCGGAGAGAAGATTCAGTACTTCGACTTCTCGAGACGTCAGTCCGGCAGGATGCTTTTTCGTGCTGGAGCGTGGTCCACGCGGGATATTCCGGACACCAATCCGCCGGAGTTTCCGTTGAACGATCGACACCATTGGCTGAGCACCAAGCTCAGAGAACGTGCCCAGAGCCCTCCGCAACGCTCCTTCATCATCGCTTTCAGACAACGCTCTCGCCATTTCGTAGGGACACCCAATTCGTTCCCACTCCCGGGCAGCTGACTCCCAGTTTCCTTGTATCTGCAGTGCAAAGGGTGAAGCAGTCCAGTCTGGAATGTTGACAGCAACCCCTGTTTTCCATTGCCAGTAGGCTAGCTCACCAAGAAACCAGTGATGCTGCTGTGCTTTGGCCAGATCGTAGCTGGCAATGGATTCCCGCTTTGCTGATTCAAGATCTCCGGCAAGCCAGGCAGCCTCAGCGCGAGCAGCGTGCGCCGGAGCCAGTCGCTGAAGGGTATCGGTTCGTTGGGCAAGCTCCAGCACCTTGTCGAGTACGGGCCAGAGTTCCGGATCGCCGCGCCGGGTGCGCAGCCGCCCGAGCGCAACCAGCGCCATGATCAGACTAGTAATAGAGACGTACGGTCGCTGAATGACTTCATTCGCTATGTGAGCCGCCCTGCTCCATTCTCCCCGGTAAACCATCGACAGCGCCAGCCAGGCCTTCGCGTACCAGTGATGCAAGTCGTTGTCACGGGCAGAGGAGAAACGAATACACTCCTCCAGCCATGGAATTGCTTGCTCAAATTCATACATTTCGCCGAGGCCTGACCCGAGCAAGCGATATGCAAGAGCCGCCATCTCGTCGTTATCGGCCTCGAGTGCCAGATCCAGCGCGCGTTGCAGATACTTGATACCCACGTTGTCACCAGCAACCAGAAGAGCAGCGCCAAGCGCCTGCTGGGCACCAATGAGCGTTGGTTGGTGATCGAATTTCCGGGCGAGATCAATCGATCGTCGCCCCCAGGCAACGGCATTCGCGGTATCGCGATCCAGCATACGGAGATGAGCTGCTACGCGGTAGGCTTCCGCCAGTTCAGGACCCGGGGATAACGTCTCCAGCGTCTGGATCGCTTCATGACTTGCCAATTCGGCTTCGCTATTTCGTCCAGCTCCGCTAAAGACTGAGGCGAGACAACTGAGGATTCGCCCTTCGCCCAGCCGATCTTCTATTCGCCGTCTAATGTCCAGCGCCTCGTTGTAGGCATGGATTGCATCGTCGAGTCGATCAATGCGGTGACACTCCTGCGCGTAGCATTCGAGCAGCGTTGCCTGTTCCCCTGGATCAAGATTTCGTGCCCATCGCAATGCCCTCGAGTACTGGGCCACAGCCTCTCGATGAGCCTGCAGTGCCGCGGCACGCCTTGCCGCAGCTGGCGCGTATCTGAACACTGCCAGCTCGTTTTGCGATCCCTCTGCATGATGGGAAAGCTGGGCCAGTCCATCCGGGTCGTCGGATGCCCCGGACCGCTCGAGCGTTTCGAGAACGACTCTGTGGAGATCGACTCTGCGATGAGCCGGGATCGCATCGAGAATGGCCTCGCGACCCATTTCGTGGCGGAACGCGAACCCGGATCGTTGATGCGCCAGTACGCCTATCGACAGGCACTCGTCGACGGTCTCGGAATCAGCTTGCGTCACTTCAGCGAGCAACGACGGCGAGATAGTGGGCCCAATTACCGCAGCAGCAGAGAGTACGGACCGAGCCGAACGTGAGAGACGAGACGCGCGAGCGAGCACTGCGTCTCGCACCGTTTCAGGAATCCCATCATCTCCTGTTGCCAGTACTTCTGTGACGAAAAACGGATTCCCGGCGGTTCGACGGTACAGGGCAGAGGGGTCAAGCTCGCTATTGCCAGCCAGATCTCGCACCGCCTTCAGAGAGAGTGACGCGACTTTGATTCGGCTCACTGCGGGAGAAGTCGCGATATCGCCGAGCACAACTCTGAGCGGATGTTGTTCGACAACCTCGTCGTCCCGAAAGGTGACCACAACCAGTGCCGGAACCGAGTCGACACGCCGGCCAACGAACCGCAGGAAATCAAGCGTCGCCTCGTCCGCCCAGTGGACGTCTTCGAGAATGACTAGTTTCGGAAGACGGTCCTGGGTCAGCGACGCGAGAAAGGTCTGGAGCACGCGGTGGCGCTGTCCCCCCCGGTCGAGCAAAGTATTGAGTTCTTCACTGAGTCCGGGCGCAATATCGAGAAGCGGACCAAGCGGCTGCGGCGTCTCGAGCGGGTCGCACGAGCCAATATGCACATCAGCCAAGTCACGGGCATGACGTGCAAATGCTCGGACCAGACTCGTCTTACCCACTCCAGCTTCGCCAGCAACAAGAGCAAGCCGCCCCCGTCCTTGAGCAGCCAGCTCAAGTAACTGGTGCAGTGCGTCCAGTTCCCCGTCACGTTCGAGAAGGTGCATTGTATTATCCTGCGGCGGCCCTGCGGCCACTCTCATGGTTTTGATTTACCAGTAGCTTAGCACAGGCCGGCTGAGGGTCGAGGCTGGCTCCGGGCACTTCAGGATACAGGGTACGCGGAACACGGAGCGACACCCAGGTAAAACCCGGGCGTCGCTTCGCTGGACTGTGATTACGAAGTATGAATCAGCTCACACCAGCGGTACGACGTGCCGCGGCCGGGGAGCCACAACACTGCTTGTACTTCTTGCCGGAACCGCATGGGCACGGATCGTTCCGGCCAACTTTCTCTTCAGCGGTCTTGCGGACCGTGCGCTGAACTGGCCGCTGGTTGCCCATGCTCGCTTCACCCGGTTCGACAACCGGCTTCTGCAGCGCTGGCACCAGCATCGCCTTGTAGATCTGGTGGGCCACGTCGTACTGAATGTTCTGCAGCAGGCGCTGGAACATGTTGTAGCCTTCGCGACGATAGATCTGCAGCGGATCTCGCTGGGCAAATGCCTGGAGTCCAGCGCTCTGCCGCATATCATCCATCGTCGTCAGATGCTCGATCCAGAGCCGGTCGATCACCTGCAGCATCACCAGACGCTCGATCTGACGCATAGTCTCCGGCGTCATATCGGCTTCGCGACGGGCGTATGCTTCGTCGGCCTTCTCGATCAGGAAGCCGACGATCTCATCCTCGTCCCGGCCCTCGAGTTCACGGACGCTGACCGCGTTTCGGTCGTTGACCATGGCGATAAACGCCTGCTGAACCCGCTCGTAGTCGGGATCGGCGTGGTCTTCCTCTGGCCAGTTGGCGGCGACCATCACCTCAATCTGCTCATGGACCATCTCGAGCGTGTTCTCGCGCATATTTTCGCCGTCGAGGATCTTCTTTCGCTCATGATAGATCACTTCGCGATGCCGGTTGACGACGTCGTCATACTGCACGAGATGCTTCCGGAGATCGAAGTTGTGGCCTTCGACCTTCGTCTGCGAGTTCTCGATGGTCTTGGAGATCATGCCGTGCTCGATCGGCGTTTCGTCGTCCATCCCCAGCCGTTCCATCAGGCTGGTTACCTTGTCCGAGCCAAAGCGCTTGAGCAGCTCGTCATCCAGTGAGAGGTAGAACCGGCTGGAACCCGGGTCACCCTGTCGACCGGCACGACCACGAAGCTGGTTGTCGATCCGACGAGCTTCGTGACGCTCGGTACCGACGATGTGGAGACCGCCAGCCTCTTTGACGCCGTCTCCGAGGACGATATCCGTCCCGCGACCCGCCATGTTAGTAGCGATCGTCACCGCTCCGGGCTGGCCGGCTCCGGCGACGATCGCCGCTTCTCGCTCATGCTGCTTGGCATTCAACACTTCATGCTTGACACCAGTCCGACGCAGCATGTTGCTGAGACGCTCACTGGTCTCGATCGAGGTTGTACCGACCAGAACCGGTCGGCCTTCCTGAACCATCTGCTCGATTTCCCGGCTCACCGCCTTGAACTTGGCCTCTTCGGAACGGAAGACCTGGTCGCCCATATCGACCCGCACCATCGGCCGGTTCGTCGGAATCATGATGACTTCGAGCCCGTAAATCAGGTTGAACTCTTCGGCCTCGGTTTCGGCGGTACCAGTCATACCGGCGAGTTTGTCGTACATCCGAAAGTAGTTCTGGAAAGTAATCGTTGCCTGAGTAATGGTCTCGCGCTGAACACGCACGCCTTCCTTGGCCTCGATCGCCTGGTGGAGTCCTTCGCTGTAGCGCCGGCCTTCCATCTGACGGCCGGTGAACTCATCGATGATGATGACCTCACCGTCACGGACGATGTAGTCCTTGTCACGCTGGAAGAGGGCCTCGGCCTTGACCGCCTGCTCGACGAAATGTGTCTTGTCAGAGTGGCGCTCATCGTAGAGGCTCTCGGTATCCGGAATCTGTAGCAGCTGCTCCACCCGGTCGATGCCTTCTTCGGTAAGCGTGACGCTCCGCTGCTTGAGATCGACCTCATAGTGCACATCAGGGCGAAGCCGTCGGGCGACATCCGAGAACTGCGCATACCGATCGATCTGCTGCTCGGCCTGACCAGAAATGATCTACGGGGTTCGTGCTTCGTCAATCAGAATGTTGTCGACTTCGTCGA
>SLFF01000140.1 GCA_007124395.1 Thermomicrobiaceae bacterium
CCATGACGTCGAAGCTCTTCGGGCGACTGATCAGCGCCATCGCGCAGGAATCGACCAGCGCATGCTCGAACTCAATGTCCTCGTACCGGGCCGCTACCTCGGTAGCGACCTCGCGCCAGAGCTGCGATGAGTTCAGCACATTGGCCTTGTCAACGCTGGTCACCTTGCCACGTCGCTGGCGAGCGATCTTGAACGCCAGATCGACGATCCGCTCGATCTCGATCTCGTGGTACGGCAGCGTGTCGATCGCCGAGCGACCGGATGGATCAGTGCGTCGCTCGGACGGCTGACCGAAGTAGAGCCCGCCGGTCAGTTCCCGCACAACCATCAGATCCGCTCCGGCAACGATCTCGTCCTTGAGCGGAGACGCTCCAGCCAGGGCATCGAATACCTTGACTGGTCGAAGGTTAGCGAACAGTTCGAGCGCTTTGCGGAGACCCAGCAATCCAGCTTCCGGACGGGTCTCCTTGGGGAGGTGATCCCATTTCGGTCCACCAACCGCACCGAGGAAAACCGCGTCCGATTCCCTGGCCTTCTGGAGGTCTTCATCACTGAGTGGTGATCCGTGAGCATCGATAGCTGCCCCACCGATCAGTCCGTCAGCGAATTGGAATTCGACGTCCGTGCCAGCCACCGCGGCTTCCATCACCGCGCATGCTTCGTCCAGAACCTCGGGGCCTACGCCGTCGCCCGGCAATCGCAGAATTTTGAACGTGCGACTCATTCGGCAACCCGTCCCTGCTCCCGGACGCGCTTGGCAACCGCTTCCATCAGGCCACCGGCTGCAATGATGTCCTGAATGAACGGATCGAACGGCTTGACTTCGTAGCTCTTGCCGGTTCGCGTGTTTCGGACCCAGCCTTCATCCGTGTCAATCTCGAACTCATCGCCTTCCTCTGCATCATCAACCGCTTCCGGGCATTCCACGATCGGGAGCCCGATGTTGATGGCATTGCGATAGAAGATGCGAGCGTATGACTTGGCGATGATGCAGCTTACCCCGGCAGCCTTGATGGCGATCGGAGCGTGCTCGCGGGATGATCCACAGCCAAAGTTGGCGCCAGCGACGATGATGTCGCCCTTCTGCACCTTCTTGGAGAACCCCGGATCGATGTCTTCCATGACGTGCTCGGCGAGTTCGTCTGCATCCGTGGTCATGAGATAGCGAGCCGGGATGATCACGTCGGCATCGACGTCATCGGGGAACTTCCAGTTCTTGCCTTGAAACCGCATGTCTTCTCCTCGCCATAATCCTTGTAAAGTCGCACTCCTATGTACGACCGTTTGTATGGGCGGGCGCGGGCCGGCATTCCTGCCGGCCCTTTCCTTAGATCGCTGCCACTGGCAACGCGCGTGGATCGGCAACCTTGCCGGCAATCGCGCTGGCGGCAGCTACACGCGGTCCAGCCAGAATGATCTCGGCATTTCGATGGCCCATCCGGCCACGGAAGTTTCGGTTGGTCGTCGAGACACAGCGCTCGCCTTCGGCCAGAACGCCCATGTACCCGCCAAGGCACGGACCACAGGTCGAGGTGGAGAAGATGGCACCAGCATCGAGGAAGATGTCGGTGAGGCCCTCGCGTGTCGCCTGTTTCGCGACTTCCTGGCTACCAGGAATAATGATGCAACGGATTTCCGGGTGTACCTGCTGACCCTTCAGGATCGCGGCAACCTCGCGAAGGTCGCTGATGCGGCCATTGGTGCAGGACCCGATGACAACCTGCTGGATCGTCATGTCGTGAATATCGGCTGCAGCATGGGTGTTAGACGGAAGATGCGGCAGCGCCACAACCGGGCGCAGGTCGGTGACGTCGATCTCGATGACTTCCTGATAGGTCGCATCGTCATCACTGAATACCGGCTCGTATGGGTTGTCGGAATACTGCGCCATCCACTCACGGGTGAGTTCGTCGAATGGGAAGATTCCGGTCTTGGCGCCGGCTTCGATCGCCATGTTGGCCATCTCGATGCGGTCATCGATCGACAGTTTGTCGATGACCGGGCCGGTGAATTCCATGGCTGCCGACAGCGCGCCGTCGACACCGATCAGACCGATCGTGTGCAGAATCAGGTCTTTACCACCGATGTCTTCCGGCAGCGTGCCTTTGTAGACATACTTGATCGAGGGTGGAACCCGAACCCAGGTGGTGCCGAGCGCCATCGCCGCGGCAATGTCGGTGGATCCCATACCCGTTGAGAACGCGTTGAACGCGCCGTAGGTGCAGGAGTGAGAATCCGCGCCAATGATCACCTGACCTGGCAGTGTCAGTCCGTTCTCCGGCAGCACAACGTGCTCGATCCCGGCTCGCCCGACCTCAAAGTAGATCGTGCCCTGCTCATGGGCAAACTCGCGCATGATCTTGGCCTGCTCGGCTGACTTGATGTCCTTGGCCGGCACGAAATGATCCGGCACCAGGACGACCTTCTTGGGATCGAACACTCGCTCCAGTCCGGTCTTCTTGAACTCCCGGATCGAGAGCGGAGCAGTGATGTCGTTGGTCATCACCAGATCCACCGCTACTTCAACGATCTCGCCTGGCTCAACGGTTTCTCGTCCCGACGCACGAGCCAGAATCTTCTCCGTCATGGTCATACCCATGGTTAGACGCTCACCTCCGCTGCTGCTGCTGCGCGATTCACTGCCATCAGATAGGCACGAACACCCGCTTCGACAATATCTGTTGCGACTCCACGGCCATTATAGACCTGATCACCAAATTTCACGCGTACCGTCACTGCACCCTGGGCGTCCTCGCCCGGAGTAACCGCATCCACATGGAACGAATCGAGTTCGCACTCTCGCCCGACCAGCCGGTCGATTGCCCCGAAGAGGGCGTCGATCTGGCCGTTTCCGCCAGCTGATGCCTCTCGCTCTTCAGCGCCAACGTTCAATTTGACCCACGCTTCAGCCCGGCCGTCGCTCCCGGAGTGCGCACGCCACCCCGATAGGGTGAAGAGCTCCGGGTCGTACTGAAGGTCTTCTTCGACGATCGCCGTCAGGTCAGCATTGGTCACGACCTTCTTGCGGTCGGTCAGATCGATGAATCGATGATAGAGCTCTTCGAGCTTCTCGTCACCAAGATCGGTATATCCCAGCTCCTTGATGCGCGCTTTGAAGCCGGCTCGTCCGGAATGCTTGCCGAGCACCAGACGGGTCTGCTCCCAGCCGACGGACTCCGGGGTCATGATCTCGTAGGTTTCCCGGTTCTTCAGCATGCCGTCCTGATGGATACCCGCCTCGTGGGCGAACGCGTTCACGCCGACGATCGCCTTGTTCGGCTGCACCATCATCCCCGTTACGTGGGTTACCAGACGGCTGCTGTTCACCAGCTGCTTGCTATCGATCCGGGTATCGACACCATCATAGAAGTCTCTCCGGGTGCGCAGCGCCATAACCACCTCTTCCAGCGAGGTGTTGCCGGCGCGTTCGCCGATACCGTTGATCGTCACTTCGGCCTGTCTGGCTCCAGCGCCGATCGCGGTGAGCGTGTTCGCGGTAGCCATTCCCAGATCATCGTGACAATGGACACTGATGACCACATTCTCGATACCCGGGGTGTTCTCCCGGATATAGGTGATCATGCGCGCATACTCCTCGGGAACGGTGTAGCCAACGGTATCCGGAATATTGATCGTTGTGGCTCCGGCATCGATTGCCGCCGCGAAGATCCGGCAGAGAAAGTCCCAGTTGCTTCGGGTTGCGTCCTCGGCCGAGAACTCCACATCCGAAACGTAGCCGCTGGCGCGCTTCACCGCGGCAACGGCCTGCTCGACAACCTGGTCCGGAGTTTTGCGAAGTTTGAACTCCATATGCACCGGTGAGGTAGCAATGAACGTATGGATCCGTGCAGATTCGGCCGTCTTGATCGCGCCATAGGCAACATCGATATCTTTCTCGTTCGTCCGGGCCAGCCCGCAGACGGTCGCCCCTTTGACGGTATCCGCAATGCTGCGAACGGCGTCGAAATCTCCCGGCGATGCAGCCGGGAAGCCAGCCTCCATGATGTCCACGCCCATCCTGGAGAGTTGCCTGGCAACCTCGATCTTCTCCTGGGCGGTCATCGTCGCGCCGGGAGATTGTTCTCCGTCACGCATGGTTGTATCGAAAATATATACGTGCTCAGACATCCGTCATTCCTCCTGATATAGCCGTCGCCGCAAATCTCTGGCGGTAACCCGGCAAACAAAAACGATCTCCCGAAAGTCAGGAGACCGATCAACGGACACGTCTCATACCGGGTCGAGCCGTTCAGTCTCCAGACATGCCGCAGGTGGCCCCAATCCGGGGCCCGGTAAGCTCTAATGCTCTTCTGGATTGCCACGCCATCTGAATCATGATCCTGTCTACTTCTCATTTAACGCAAAAAACCCGTCCCGGAGAAGGGACGGGATCAGAATACCCGCGGTACCACCCTCGTTGATGATGCTCTCTGGCTCATCCACTCGGAGCGCGATATCGGGCGCGAACCGGCTGGAACTACACCAGGTGCTCATTCCAGCTGCTCGGGGACGAGTTCACGATCTTTACCGACACCGGGCTCACACCACACCCCGGTTCGCTTGGTCGAAAATTCCGCTACTACTTCCCGTCAACGCATCTTCTTAAAAATGAATCTAACAGTCACTAGCGCAACTGTCAAGGCAGGCGGCCCTTCTGCCAATACAGAATCGCAGAAATCCAGTACTTGCCTCTCCCTTTCGGCATGGCCGGTCTGGGTGTACACTCGTTAGCAGTATTTCGCAAGAAACGCTATTTCCTGTCTGGTATGTGGGCAAGTTTGGTAAGCCGTTACTGAGGCGATGCAGATACGCGTCATCAACGACTTGCTGTCATTTGACGCACCCTGGCTCGGAGAACGGTCGTTGCGGGCAGGCCTCGATCGCTACCAGTCAATCGGCATCCTCGCGAATGCGAAACACGAAGTGGACGGACCACCAAATGGGGACTGGTTCAGGGCCGTCCGTTATCATCAGGAGTTAAGAAACTATGTCTGCAGAGCGCCAACGGCGTGAGCTCCAGATATTTAATGGAGTAGACCTGAGTCAGGATCTGTTCGACCTGGTTCATGACGCCGTGCTCGCCTTCGATTCCAGCGGCACGATTATCTACTGGAACCAGGGTGCCGAGCGCATCTATGGTTGGCCACGAGAGGAAATGCTCGGACAGCCGATTTCGCTCGTCCAGCCGGACACCAGCGACACAGAACATACCGCCGCTGATCGTTCTGACGCCATCTGGGCAGGTGAACTACACCACCGGGACAGAAACGGTGCGTTGCTGATCATGGAGAGCAGGCAGATCAAGCGGGATGGTCTGGGCGATATACCGGATCACATCCTTTCGATCAACCGCAATGTGACAGCCACGCGGGCTCTTCAGATGCAACTGAAAGCCCACGCACTCGAACTCGAACGCTCCAACGCTGAACTCGAGAGTTTCGCGCGTATTGCTTCGCATGATTTGCGGGAACCGCTCCGGATGATCGGCAGCTATGCCAAGTTGCTCAACAGACGGTACCGCGCTCAGCTGGACGAAGACGGCGCTGAATTTCTGGACTACGTGGTTGACGGGGCAGATCGCATGTCCGACATGATTCGTGATCTCTTGCATGTTGCCCGGTTTGGATCAGTGCCTGCAGATTTGCAGCCGGTCGATCTTAACGACGTGCTCGCAGAGGTCCAGTCAGACCTGTCGCTGATGATAAGAGATGCGGGCGCAACGGTCTCGGTCTGTGAATTGCCTACCGTTGTCGGCGATCGTTCTCAAATGCGACGGGTATTCCAGAATCTCATCGAAAACGCCCTGAAGCATCGAAGCACGGAGACTCCGACTATCCAGATCGATGCTGAACGACTGCTCGATATCTGGAGAATTGCGGTTCGCGATAACGGACCTGGAATTGATCACGAGGACCTCAACCGCATCTTCATCCCCTACGTTCGTGGACGAAGCAGCACCAAGGTCAGCGGGTCCGGAACCGGGCTTGCCGTAGCGCGCAAGATCATCCACGGGCACGGCGGTCGCATCTGGGTCGAATCCGAGCCGGGACATGGTGCCGTCTTCTACGTTACGCTACCTAATAACTGACAGGGAGACCGCATGGCCCGTGAAACGCTTCGGAAGCGTCCGTTCGAGATTCTGATCGTGGAAGACAATCCGGCAGATGTGCGACTGGTTCGCGAGGCGTTGACCGAATCCGGATTCAATACCCAACTCACGGTAGTCAACGACGGAACCACCGCAGTTGAGGAGATCCGCAAGGCCGGGCGCAGCCATCGCCGGCCAGATCTCATCCTGCTGGACCTGCATATCGATCAGACAAGTGGCCTGGACGTTCTAACGGCGACCAAGAAGGACGCCGGAGTTGGCTCTATTCCAATTGTCATGTTCTCGACTTCAGGTGAGCCTGACGATATCGCCGCAAGCTATCGCGAACGGGCAAACGCGTACGTGCAGAAGCCGATGGATCTCGATGATTTCCTGAATGCAGTGAGCCAGATCGAATCCTTCTGGATTGCGACTGTTCTGCTACCGGAGGAATAGCCATGTCCGCGCTACCGCTAACAGTCTGGCTGGTGGAGGACAACCCGGGCGATGCGCGGCTCATTCGAGAGTACCTCAAAGACGTGCCACCAGGCGGCAGCTTCGAGCTCCGGCACCTGTCATCCATGCAGGAACTCGCCAGTTTAGACCTTCAGGCCCATTGCGATCTGATTCTGCTCGATCTGCACCTCGCCGATAGTGAGGGGCTGGAAACCCTGAATAGATGCGTGGATATCAGGCCTGAAGTTCCGGTGATCGTGCTGACGGGACTTGAAAGTGAGTCCATCGGGATCAACGCGGTGCGTGGCGGCGCCCAAGACTATCTCGTTAAAGATGACATCAATCCAATCCTGCTCAGCCGTTCGATCGCCTACGCCGTGGAGCGGGTGCGCCTCAGCGGGCATCTGCGTCAGGAGCGTGATGAACGCCATGTGCTGAACGCGGCAATTGGTCAGTTGGGCCAGGGAATGATTCTGGCTGACGCTCAACTTCCAGACTGTCCGATCTCGTTCGCCAACCCGGCTTTCCTCGCGATCACTGGATACGATCTGGATGAGATCATTGGCCAGAACTGCCGATTTCTTCAAGGCCCAGAGACCGACAAAGCAGCAGTTGAACAGATCCGTGACGGCATATCACATCACAAGAATATCGATGTAGAGCTTCTCAACTACCGCAAAGACGGCACCGCGTTCTGGAACCAATTGCTCATCTCACCGGTGTTCAGCCAGGATGGACAACTCACTCACTATGTCGGGCTGCAGACAGACGTTACCGCGCGTCGTGAGCAGGAAAAACGACTCGAACTCTTGCGAATGGCGATCGATCAGGCAAATGAATCGATCATCATCAGCACCCGACTCGATCAGCAGAAGACTCCGGAGATTGTCTTTGCCAATCACGCATTCACTGAGCTCACCGGATATCAGGCCACAGATATCGATGGCCGCAAGGCGATGCTTCTCCTGGGCTCGCAGACCGATCCACTCACTGTCAATCAGATCAATCGAGCGATTCGCAAGGGTGAAGCGTTCCAGGGAGAAACGGCCGGGCAGCGTCGGAATGGCGAATCCTTTGACATGCTGTTGAACATCTCGCCGGTTCGCGATCAGCACGGGATTATCAATCACCATGTGTCAACTCAGTCGGACATCACCCTGCGCAAGCAATATGAACAACAGATCCTTCATGACGCTCTGCATGATCACCTGACCGGCCGTCCGAACCGCGTCATGTTCAGCGAACGGATTGCCCAGGCCTTGTCACACGCAACCCGGAACCCGAATTTCGATTTCGCAGTGTTCATGCTCGACATTGATCAGTTCAAGATCGTGAATGACGGTCTGGGACATAGCGCTGGAGACCAGTTGCTCATCGAAGTCGCCAAACGGATCGAGGGTATTCTCGAACCGAGCGATACGCTCGCCAGACTCGGGGGAGACGATTTCGGCATCATCGTTGAAGACATTGGCACTCCCTACGATGCTGCGCGGGTTGCCCGCCGTCTGCAGCGAGCACTGCAGGATTCGTTCTCCATCAGTAATCACTCGATTTCCGCCACCGCGGGAATCGGTATCGTGTTGAATAGCGCTCGCTACGAGAATCCGGAAGCTATCGTCCGCGACGCGGACACCGCCATGTACCGCGCCAAGAACCGGGGCCGCGGGCAATATGAGATCTTCGATACTGAGCATCATCTGATGGCTGTCAACCGGCTAACCCTGGAAAACGAGCTTCGCAGGGCACTGATCAATCGCGAATTCCGTGTCTACTTTCAACCGATTATTGAGATCGGAACCAATCGCTTCGCAGCTGGCGAAGCACTCGTTCGCTGGCAGCACCCAGTGCATGGACTGGTCGGGCCAGGGTACTTCCTCGACGTAGCGATCGAAGCCGAGCTTATGGAAGAAATCGGAGACTTCGTACTGCAGGAGTCAATCGCTGCACTCGCAGACTGGCGAGACGTCGCTGACCGGTATGGCTACCGCCTTCCCAGCGTCACGGTAAATCTCGATCAACGCGAGTTGGCGTCCCCAACCCTTGTCAACAGAATCAAACGGCTACTCGCCCATCACAAGCTCAGTGCCTACAACCTGGTGGTGGAGATCACCGAACGGGCGCTGGCGTCCGGAGATCCTGAGCCTGTCGCCGCGGTCAAGGCGCTGAGCAAACTCGGTGTAAGGATCGCGATCGATGATTTCGGCGTGGGCTATTCAACGTTTGCCATTCTCCAGAAAATCCCCGTAAATTTCCTCAAGCTTGACCGATCGATCATCGCAACCGACGGCGACCTTCAGTACTCCAACGCGATCCTTCGATCGATCAGCTCTCTCGCATCAGAGCTGGGGATCCGGACCGTGGCCGAAGGGATCGAAGCCACCGAACAAATCGAGCTCGCGAAAAGCGTAAACATCGATCTGGCCCAGGGATATCTGCTTGGATTCCCAGCTCCTCTGAGTGACATCTCCGCGTACTTTCACGAGATTGCGGCTGCTTCGCAGGAGTAGTCAGAACGCTCGCAGTCTGCCCTGTTTATGACCTCGAGATACGCCCGCATTGGACGAATCAGTACAATCTCAGTGACAATACAGAACTTGTCGATGACGTCTGATGCTCACCGGGCACACGAAACGTGCTAGATTCTGCAGTGACTTCGAACAAGGTGGCACACGAGACAGACCGATGTGACTCGTCGGAAATCGGAGTACTCTTGAACGTGACACGTCAACCCCAGGACCATGATTTCTCCAATACGCTTCAGGTATTGAACGCGATATCAGATTCGGTCATCATGCTCGATCCCGGGCATCACATAGTCGAAGTCAATCAGCGCGCAGGGGATCTTCTTGGTTGGACGCCAGAGGAGCTTCGGGGCACCAGAATCGATGAGCTCGTGCATGATCAGGCTCGCGAACAGTTGCTGGAGTTCATCCGGTACCACGCCACGCAGTCAGCACCAGACACCGCCGCAGCGTCGGCCCGGTTCAACGTGAACACTCGAAGCGGCGCCGTTCTCAACGCGGAGATCGAGACCAGACCGATCGCGATTTCAGAGCAATCCTTTCTCCTCGTCACAATTCGCGACATCACCCAGCACACCCGGCTGGCAAATGAGCTCCGCACCAATCAGTTGCTGCTGGCCGAAGCGCAGCGCGTTGCCAAACTCGGGAGCTGGCGCTGGGATGTGCTCACCGATGAAATCACGTGGTCGCACGAGCTGTATCGCCTGTTCGGCGTTGAGCCGTCCGATGACCCTATGAGCTACGCCGACTACATTCTCTACATTCATCCCGCCGATCGTGATCGGGTCTCACAGACCATCAGCGAGGCGCTGGAGCGACGATCGTCCTTCGAGTTGGAGCACCGGATCGTTCGTCCCGATGGCATCGTCAGGCTCATCTACAGCCAGGGAGCGATCACCGTCAATGAGGCGGGAGATCTGATCAGCATGGTGGGAACCGCTCAGGACGTCACCGAACGTAAGGCGAGCGAAGCTCAGGCATTTCAGCTGGCCCTGGAGCAGGCAGCCAGACAAGAGGCAGAGCGAACCAAAGAGCGCTTTCAGTTCCTCTCCGAAGTGAGCGAGGCTCTGGCAACATCGCTCGAGTACGAGACCACCCTGGCGAAGCTGATGCGTCTGATCATCCCCAAACAGGCGGACTGGTGTTCGATCAACACGCTGGAATCGAATGGCAACATCAATCGGCTGGCACTGGCGCATCGAAACCCGGAAAAACAAGTGATTCTGGAATCGATCCGGGAGCGCGGATTTCTGCCGCATGGTGACGATTCCCACCCACTGACCCGGGCTCTGCAGGATGGACGCCCCCAGCTCCATGCAACCGTCACCGACGAGATGTTGCAGAAAATGGCCCGGAGCCCGGAACACCTGGAGCTCGCCCGCCAGCTCAATCCAACCTCGGTCATGCTGGTACCGCTGGTCGCCCGCGGTCGGGCGTTCGGCGTGGTCACGTTTGGTATGTCGGACTCCGGTCGTCGCTATACAGATGATGATCTCCATCTGGCATCCGAGGTGACCCACCGGGCCGCGGTCAGCATCGACAACGCGCATCTTTACTACGAAGCACAGGAAGCAGCCCGGGCACGAGAAGAGTTCGTCTCCCTGGTCTCTCACGAGTTGAAGACACCGTTAACCGTTATCAAAGGCTATATCCAGGTTCTGGAGCGGTATCTCAACAAACCTGAGTGGGAGCACGAACGCATTATCACAACGAGAGAGCGGCTCTTTACCCAGGTCACGCGGCTCGAGTTGCTTGTTTCCGACATCCTCGATGTGTCTCGCATGCAGCGCGGGCGACTTGACCTGAATCTGACTCCCGATACTGACCTGGTTGAGCTGGCTCAGCTGGTCGCTGATCGGTTCGATGACGCGATCGAACGTCGCCCGGACCACGAGATGATTGTCCATGCCAGCGGACCAGTTCGGGGACAGTGGGATCCTCTACGACTCGATCAGGTGTTTTCGAATCTGCTGTCGAATGCCTTGAAATACTCCCCTGATGGTGGGCCAATCGAGGTCTCCATTCAGGCAGATCAACACGATGCAACGGTCAGGATTGAGGATCAAGGGGTCGGGATCTCCGACGAGGAGCAGGCAAGACTGTTTCAACCGTTTCAGCGGGGAGCTGCGGCCTCAAGAGGAATCAGCGGCACCGGGCTGGGGCTTTACATCACCAGGCAGATTATCGAACAGCATGGCGGATCGATCTCTGTCTCTTCTGCACCAGGCGAGTCAACGACATTTACCTTCTGCCTTCCGCTGATTCCGGATATCGACGAGACCGCACAGCAAATCACTCACTGATGGCATTTCGGAATGAAGGGTCATGTACAATTCGGGGGTGAACGTCTGGATCGCTCAATCCTGGCGAGTTCACTGGCTTGCCCCCGTAGTTCAGGGGATAGAACGGCGGCCTTCTAAGCCGCATGTCGCAGGTTCGAGTCCTGCCGGGGGCACTATCTCTTCACCCTTCACGTAATCAACAGGAGACTACGTTGCGCATCAGACTGCTTTATTTCGCCGTCGTTCGGGAGCTGATTGGTCAGTCGCAGGAAACCCGTGAAGCCTCCCCGGGGGAGACCCTGGAAGATGTGTTTTCCGGGATCGCCAGCGAGCATCCCCAGATCCAGCGGCTTCGGCCATCGCTCCTTTTCATGGTTAACGAGGAATACGCCGACCCCTCCTACGCCGTTCAGGAAGGCGATGAGATCGCCCTGATCCCGCCGGTATCCGGCGGAGAAACGAAGCGATTTCAAGTCACTGAGGCACCGGTATCAGAAGCAGATGTCTCGGCGATGGTTGCCTCTCCGGGTTCGGGGGCGATCGTCACCTTCGTCGGCACCGTGCGCGATAACGCACGTGGTCGGGCAGTGAAGAGCCTGGACTATGAAGCGTATCCACCAGCTGCCGAAAAGATGCTTCAGCAGATCGGCGATGAAATCCAGGAACGCTGGCAAATCGAAGCCACGGCTATTCTCCACCGGATGGGGCATCTCAGCGTCGGGGAAGCCAGCGTGGCAATCGCCGTTGCCTCCGCCCATCGTGGTGACGCCTTCGATGCTTGCCGCTATGCGATCGACCGGATCAAAGAGATCGTCCCGATCTGGAAGAAAGAGTTTTATGAAGACGGCGAAACGTGGGTAGGCAGCGAGGCTGAATACCAGGCCGCCTTCGGAACCTCTGGAAGAGCCTCAGGCTGACCTTATTGACCTCGTGAATTTAGCGCACTGAACGGGTGCGGCCCCGGCAAATGCCGGGGCCGTCTGAGAAGGAGTGGAGTGAATGAGGACCGGGACCTTACTCTTCGCCCTGGTCCTTGATCATGCCGAATTCCATTGAGGAGATCGCCAGCACCAGATCTCCGTCTTGCACTCCCTGGATCACGTTTCCCGGCAGGCGCTTTTGACCCTTGAAGATCATGCCGTGCTCAACGGTGAAGAATTCCACGTCGCCAGTTGCGGTGAACGTAGCCTCTTTCAGTTCGCCAAGCTTGGAGTCTTCCGAGTCCTTGACGGTCATACCCTCTTCGAGTTCCATAGCGGGCGGTGCCGGCTCGTCACCACCCACTGCCTCGTGCGCGGCATTCAAATCGCTGCGATTAATCACCCCTACAAGGCGACCCTCTGCGTCCAGTACCGGAACCTGTTCAATGTTGATGTCACCACCCAGAGCGGCATGTGCCTCTTCGATCGAGTGATTCTCCGTAACAGTCGGCACGTTCGGTTGCATGAACTCGCCAACTGGCCGCTCATAGTCATCATCGGATCCGTGCAGCAAATCATTGCGCTTGATGATGCCGACAAGCTGATCGCCTTCGACAACTAGCAGTGAGCGAGTCTCGTTCGTATCCATCCGTCGTTTGGCGTGCGAAGCCGGATCAGCCCGTTCGATAGTATCTACTTCGGGGGCGAACAGTTCACGAAGTGAGCTAGCGGTCATTTCAGTTCCTTTCAGATTCCTTTAATCATTGCTTTGCGTATATCAGCGATCTTCCAGAAGCAATGCTTGGCCCGTCTTGCGCAAACGTCATGCCGCGGCTCGGGGACAAGTCATCGAGCGATGGCCAGCACGTTGCCAGAATGGAGCATTCCCGTTAGCATGACGATCATTGAGCCGACAACGAAACCACGGCAATTGGCCTTACCATGAGGAGATTCAGATGGCTGATCAGGCGCTAATGAAACAGATGATGGACGCAGTCGATGCTGCGCACGATGAAATCGTCGAGCTCTGCCAGGAGATCGTTCGGGTTCCATCGGTCAGCTTCGGTGATCCAGACAGTGGCGACGAACTCCCGGCCGCGGAGCTGATTCAGGCAAAGCTCGCGAAGGATGGCATCGAAGCCGATATTTACAAGCCCAGACCAAACCGGGGAAATCTGATCGCCAACTATGACAAGGACAAGAAGGACGCCAGCCCTAGCCTGCTGCTGATGTCGCACACCGATGTGGTTCCCGTCGAGGATGAATCTCAGTGGACCTATCCGCCCTTTGGCGCGGAGATTCACGATAACCGGATCTATGGACGTGGCGCAGCCGACATGAAGGGCACCGTCGCATCGCAGGCAATGGCGCTGATCCTTCTCAAGCGAGCTGGCGTGGAGCTTGACGGTCGCCTGACCTTCGCGACCTGTGCGGACGAAGAGACCGGCGGAGTGTATGGCTTTGGCTGGCAGGTTGAAAATCACCCGGAAACGCTCAAGGCGGACTACGCCGTCAACGAAGGTGGCGGCGACCCAACCCATGGGGCTGCCGGGATGATCTATGAGATCGCCACCGGAGAAAAGGGCCGGCTGGAGATGCACTTCCACGTCGCCGGCAAGGGATTCCACGCATCGCAGCCGTGGCGGGCAGACAACGCGATCTACAAAGCGCAGGAGCTGATTCGCCGAATCCAGAACTACGAGCCGGAAGTCTCCGTCGAAGCCGAAATCTTCGGGCATCTCGACAAACTCGCCGGTCTGGATGAAGAAGTGACCGTCGATAATCTCGAAGAGATTCTGGAGCGAGTCGGCAAGAGCAACTACAGTCTGGCCTCCAAGCTCCGTGCATGCTCCCGGATGACCCTCGTGGCATCGATGATGAACGCCGGGGTGAAATCGAACAGCGTCGCCGAGAATTGCACGATCGTCTGCGATGTTCGCTCGCTCCCGAGTCAAGACAAGGCATACGTCGAGGCGCAGGCAGCGAAGATTGCCGAAGGCATCGACGGCGTGACGTTCCATGTCCACGAGACATCGATCTCCAACGCCTCATCGTTCGATTCGCCATTCCGTAGCAATGTCGAAGAGGCGACCCGTGCGGCACTCGGCTACGACGACATCACCTTCCTGCCCGGGCTGACGGTCGGGTTCACAGACTCCCGACTGGTTCGCCCACTGGGCAACACCATCTACGGATTCACCCCCTCTCATCCGGATGATGACCCGTCACTCAGCGGTGCTCACAACATCAATGAGTCACTCGGGATCGAAACACTGATTCTACGGACGAAGTATCACATCGCGCTGGCTCTTAGTACGTTGCAGAAGTCGTAGGGCAGGTTCAGCATTGATCGTGGTACAGGTATTGCTTTAGAGAATTAACCCACATCGTGTGGCGGCCCGGTACCACCCCTTATCACGGAACTGGGCTACCAATACCACCACCCCGGACGGGCGCCACCCACGCCCGTCCACCTTTTTGTGCGATTCACCGTGAAATTAGTGGGCGCAGTTCTGCTGGTCAGGCGTGGCGATCATCTGAGCCGGGTAGTCGGTGGCGATGCCATCCACCCCAGCCTGCTGCAGATACCAGAATGTTTCCGGATCATTCACCGTCCAGCAGAAGACCCGATAGTTGCGGCGATGCAGAAAATCGACCAGCCACGGCCTGATCAGCCGATAGTTCAGCATGAATGAATCGGCCAGCGCGTAGGAGCCCTGCACAAGCAGCTGCACCGGCAGCGTTGGTCTCAGCAAATGCTCGGCAATCGTGGAATGCGGCTCCCGTCCCAACCAGGGAACCACCTGGCCCCGAGAGAGACCGATCCGTGACTCCGGAGCCAGAAACTTCACCTGTCTGAGGGACGATGCAATGCGGCTGGAGACGAGTACGCGCTCGGTCAGGCCGTGCCGCCTGAGTGAGCGGACAATCGCCATCTCATCACCCGCCTGTTTGAGGTCGACATTGGTCTGCATACGGGTGCCGAAGGTTTCGAGATACTCATCCAGCGTCAACAAGCCGGAAACGCAATGCCGTAACTCGCTAAGCGGGATCGATCCGACTGTCCCGAGAACCCCGTCCCCGACGGCCACCTCGTTGTCGTGAATAACCACCAGGTGCCCATCTGCGCTGCGCTGGACATCCATCTCCAGCATATCGGCACCGCTATCCAGCCCCGCAGAGAACGCCTCCCGGGAGTTCTCCCCCAGATTTGGAGCCCCACCCCGGTGAGCGATGATCAGCGCAGCCAATGCGATGCTCCGGACATCCAGCCATCGGGCTCGGTGTCCTGTCTGGCACCGAGACGGGAGTGGATTTCGATCAACCCGGAGAGATACGCTGTCCCCAGCAAATACGACCCGAGCACATCGGTAAACCAGTGATGTCCCAGATAGATACGCGACGGACCTACCAGCGCGATAACCGGCGTCATCGCCAATCCGACGACCCAGCGGAATCCCCGCCAGGGCGAGCGAAATGCCAGAAGATAGGCGACCATGCCCCAGAAGGTCACGTAGTGAACCACGTGTCCGCTTGGGAAGCTCGAATCGCGCGTCTTCGCCACCACTACCCGAACCACGCTGGCATCAGGCCGAGGGCGTCGTATCACTTGCTTGGTCAGGAAACTCATCATGCTGCTGAACCAGGCAGCGATCAGCAGCACCGACTCCAGCCTCCGCCCGGAGCGCCAGAAGGCATACACCACACTGAGCGGCAGGAGCAGGCTCTGCGGGCGAAAGCCGAACCAGCTCACGAACGTCATGAAGCTTTCGAGCACCGGATGATGTTTTGATTGCAACGTGCGCGTGACATGCACGTCGGTTCTGGTCGATGGCCAGCGCTTGATGATTGCCGCCAGAATTACATAGAGTGCGCCAAATACGGCAAGGGCCGGAAGCACGGATGACGATACGAGTTCCTGCGGTTTCTGTGATCTCTTCATCGAGCGCCCATTCTGCTTACCCGGTCGGAAAGTTCGCAGCTTCATCACATACAAACGGGGCGGTCTCGGCAACCGCCCCGTTTATCATAACGTCTCGTTCAACCGGCCATTAGCGAACCAGCCTAGTAACTTGGAACCTCTTCGAGGTCGACTGGTTTGATGCCCTGAGCCGGTGGCTCGAATCCAAACGATACCAGTCGATCGACAATCTCCTGGATTACATCGTCGGGGGTCGATGCGCCAGCTGTAACGCCGACGTTTTCGACCGATCCCAGCCAGTTGGCGTCGATCTCGTCACCTGACTCCACGTGGTAGCTCTCGACACCGAATGCCCGGCCGACTTCTGCCAGTCGCGCAGTGTTCGAGCTCTTCTTGCCGCCGATCGCCAGAATCAAATCGACCTGGCTGGCAAGTCGCTTAAGCGCATTCTGCCGCTCATATGTCGGCTCACAGATCGTGTTGCAGATCCGGATCTCGCCACCTTCGCGGGCAACCATATCGGTCAGCTCACGGGTAAAGCCAAGGAACTCCTCCACCATCTTGGTGGTCTGGCTCATCACGGCAACCTTGCGAGGTGGAGCTTCGACACCTTCACCGGTGGCGCCACGCTGAGCGTTCCATGGGAGATCTTCCACCTTCTTGGCAGCGACAGCCCGGGTGGTTCCGGACCAGCTAATGATGCCGCGAACTTCCGGATGGTAATGATCGCCATAGACAACGATGTAATACCCCTGCTTGACGAGCTTCTGAGCCAGGCGCTGCACCTTGGTCACCAGTGGGCAGGTGGTATCGATCAATTCCATACCGCGAGCTTTGGCTTCTTCGGCCCGCTCGGGGCCAGCGCCATGCGCGGTGATCGCAATTCGCTTGAAGCCGCGAGTCGCCGCTTCGTCGATGGTCTCCGCCGTCTGAACACCCTGGGAACGCAATCGATCAACAACCTGCGGATTGTGAATCACATCTCCAACGGTCGCCACCGGATCTTCGGGCTTGCCAGCTTTTTCGATGATGTCCAGGGCCCGGCGCACTCCCCAGCAATACCCCAGCTCGTCCGCCATAATGATGCGTCGTGTGTCTGTCGACAAGCTTTCGCCTCCTATCGGGCCTTTGGGCGCGTGCGTGTTTCGCTCGATATCAGTAACGAATAACTTCTTTCCCCTCGGTCTTCGACTCATCGAGTGTATCAACCAGCCAGGGGTGAACGTCTGCAGGAATCGTAATCGTGTCGGGATTCCCGTCACTGACATACATTATACCGGGGTTCTCTTCGACGAAACTAAACCAGCGGCCGAGCTGCTCATCGTCGCTGTTGATTCTGGGGATCCACATCGGATCGAAATCGACATGTACCGGAGAAGGAGCAGGCTCGGCCCCGACCATCAACGCACCTTCGAGCTCATACTGTCTACCTTCGTATTCCCATCCTTCGAAAATCGCGGTATCGCCCCCCTCGGGATAGACGCCGAACGGCACCGCCAGCACCGAGACGTCAACGTCAGGGACATACTCCGCCATCATATCTTCGGCTCTGGCAAGCTCCGATTTGATCTCCTCATCAGAGACATCACGCATGTTGATGTGCCCAACGGTGTGGTTACCCAGCTCATAGCCGTTGTCGATCAGCCAGTTGAGCTTGTCCTCGGCGAATTGACGCTGATCCTCGGCGTCTGGCCAAGCGAACGGGGCCAGCGGAAGAATCGAGAAGAGACCACCCCGGCCGAAATCGTCATACCGATTGAAGAAGTCTTCGAGAATTCCGATTGCCGAGTCCGGATCGATCGCCATCGTGCCGTCGTCCTGTTCGACCATCCGGAACTGGCCCACCGTGCCATCATCGAACGTCAGGACCACTGGTCGTTTGCCGGCTGGCGCGTTGATTTCATTGCGGACGTAATCGCGAATCGGGATGATGTAGAAATCGTTGTCGTAGAGCCACTGTAGGTCGCCACGAAACTGGTCTGGAGTTCGCGTCCAGACGTCTTCCGGATTGTCCTGGGCTTCGATGCGGTGGTACATCAGCACCATGATCTGACCCAGCTCGTTCGGCTGATACTGCTGAAGCTCTTCCTCAGTCAGTGGCTCAGCCGGCGGCGAGTCGGGTTCTTCTGCTTCAGCCTCGTCGTCCGCTTCGGGCATCGAGTCGACATCATCATCGCCCGGAGCTGCCGCCTCCTCCGGATCCACAGTCACTTCCGGGGTTTCATCTGGGGCCGTCGCGTCACTTTCTCCGACGGGCGCTTCAGCTTCGGAGTCGTCCGAAGTGGCGACTTCGGGAACAGGGGTCGGAGCCGCATCGTCGTCATCATCTGACTGTGTCGCGAAGATGCCGATTCCGATAATAAAGACGCCGAGAATGAGTGCCAGACCAATGATGATCCCGGCGGGGCGCAAAGGATTCATTCAGTTAAATCGCTTTCAATCTTGATCGAACCAGGGCGTAGCAGGAACGGGTACGTCACGCATACTGCCCGCGAATTGTATACAGAACTCCTGATTCAACAACCATGACGGAATGTCACTACGCGATACGATCGAAAGCAAAGATCTCCAGAACCTGACGCAAGTCAGTTATCTCGTGATCTGGTCGATCACCACCGGGCCAATCGGCACCACGCCGGTTCATCCAGACGCTGGTGATCCCCGCCGCCTTCGCTCCTGCCACATCGTGTCCGGGATTATCTCCAATGTAGACAGTCTCTTCTGGTGTCGCATTGCCGAGCTCCATGGCTCGATGGAAAATCCGGGGATCCGGCTTCCAGATGTCGACCTCTTCAGAAACGAGGATAAACGGAAACAGTGGTTCAATTCCGAGCAGATCGATCTTGCCGCGCTGGATGTCACTCGGTCCGTTGGTAATCATCCCGACATCGGCCTGCTGTGCGATCTGCTTAACCACATCGACCGCTTCTGGGAAAAGCTCCAGCCCCCGATACCGATCCGCGACGTAGACATCCGCCGCAGCCTGAACCAGTCCGTCGTCAGTCACTCCATGCGGACGCAATACATCAGAGAAATGATCCGTACCGAACACCGAGACGTCGATCGAATGCTCGACAATCTCGTGGAGATGATTCGGCGGGTCTCCATTGAAGGCTGCGGCGAACGAGGCCGAGAGCCGGACCCGCAGCGAACCATCATGATCACAGAGCGTGTCATCAAGGTCGAAAAGGACAAGTCCGGGTTTCCAGTTCGAGGAACTACTCACTGATACACCACTCCGGTTCCAGGAATCTATCCACAAACACATCCAACGTCTACGTGAGTGCCTGCGCTCACACATCGCGAGTATACGTCAGACGATTGAGGCTTCGCCCGAACGCCAAAAACCCGGCAAAACTCCTTGCCTGACTGCATTGTTTCACCAGGTGATACAAAGGTTGACAGGCTGCACAGCAGGCCGTAGTGTGATCATACGAGGAGTAAAGATATTGCAGAAGCAATTGTGCGCGCCTATCCGCACATATTGCTGGATTATCCTGCTCCACCGTTTCAGTTTACGGAGAAGTTCGAAAGGGGAGACTCCATGGAGCGTGACCACACGCTTGAGGCACACCTGCGTGCCGTAAATTC
>SLFF01000187.1 GCA_007124395.1 Thermomicrobiaceae bacterium
CCCTGGACTCTCCTCCCGTGAGATTAGGGCACGAACATCAGACGTGACACGTTCCAAGCTTCAATCAGAGTTTCCCTTGCCGTCGTCGTCTTCTAGTTCGCTGCGATGCCGGCATCTCCCGCGTGGTCATATTCGACGTCGTGTATCAGCGTTTCCAGCAGTTTGTTCTTCGTAATCTGGCCAACCAATACGCCGGATTCGTCGACGACTGCGACCGGAAATCGAGTTCCGATAACAAGCGGGAACACGTCCAGGAGCGCAGCGTCTGGACTGGTGCTAACTGCCCGCTCGACCTGGTCTACCCAGTTGCCACCGCCTCCGGTATCGTTCGCCGACTCTCTCAATGCATGCAGCCAGATCCGGCCGATCAGTTGCTGATCAGCATCGACCACGAAGCTCCCACGCTCATGCTCCTCGATCACCCTTTGAATGGTGAGCCGAAGGTCCACCATGTCGGGTTGTATCGCGATCACGTTCGTATCCATGATGGACTTCGCGGTCAGGACCTTGGCGAGCGAGGCACCTTCAACGAAACTCTCGATGTACTCATCAGCCGGGTTAGTTACCAGTTCATTCGGCGTCGCGATCTGCACGATCTCGCCTTCGCGCATGATGGCAATGCGGTCCCCAAGAGTGAGCGCCTCGTCAAGGTCGTGAGTGACCATGATCGTCGTGTGTCCGATCTCCTCCTGCAAACGAGCGAACTCACGCTGCATTCTATTGCGGATCAGTGGATCCAGGCCTGAGAACGGTTCATCCATCAGCAAGAGTTGAGGGTCATTCGCCAGCGCACGTGCGACACCAACCCGCTGTTGCATACCCCCGCTCAACGCGTTTGGGTACTCATCCTCCCATCCCTGGAGTCCCACCTGGGCGATGGCTTCGAAAGCTCGCTCACGGCGTTGCTTCCGCGGAATGCCACGGACATAGAGGCCAAACTCAACGTTTTCCATTACAGTTCTATGCGGTTGAAGTCCGTAGCGCTGGAAGACCATTGCCGTCTCACGCGACCGCAGTTGTCGAACTTCCTTGTTGCCCAGTTTCATAATATCCCGACCGTTGATCAGCACCTCACCCGTGACAGGTTCGATGAGCCGAATAATCGAGCGGAGCAGCGTCGACTTTCCGCAACCGGAGAGTCCCATAATGATGAAGAACTCACCTCGATGAACGACGAAAGAAGCGTCCCGCACGGCGACAAACGCCCCGGTTTGTCGCTGTATCTCGTCGCGTGAAATTCCTTGAGCGACCATCTCCAAAGCGTTCTTTTGGTTGCGGCGTCCACCGAACAGTTGAGAAACGTTCCGTACATCGAGCACAATATTCTGATTGTTCATGACGTGGTCCTCTTAAGACTCTCGGGTTGAAGCAGTCGAACGGCAATCGTTACTTCACGTATGGCACTTGTTTGCGTTTTGCCATTCACCTGCATGATACGAAAGGTCTTGTCGCAGAAGAGCCAATTCGAACCCCCTTGATGCAACAAGGACGTGGCACTTGTGTACGGTTACAGCGGTGCTGTAGTGCAACAACGTTCAAAAGGCACAATCATTCTATAAGCAATCCATGAATGACGCAGAGACGCCGTCGCGGCGCGTAGTTGATCTGCGCCGGTGAGCAGTCCGCGGTGTTCAGCGTAGCCACCATGTAGACATACTCTGGGATGGAGAACTATGCCTCGTCGGGCCGAGAGGTGGGGAGCGTAACTCTGCAATCTCTATGTTCGAGGAACAGCAAGAGTTCGCCCGAAAGGACCGAGATATTCCCTCGGTTGAATTCGTCGATGGTGATGACGAATCACTTTGCCTCAATCCTACGCCGACGACAGCGCCTGATGTGTCAAATTGAAATCTCCGCAAACTCAGAAGACCTGGTTCATGGGCGCACACGGCGGCAGCCATAAGGTCGCGTTTAGCCCGATCATAGTGTCTGCATGGCATTGACCTTGCGTCGAGGCCGAGCACGAGGTAAAGCGTTCTAATCGAGCAACGAAGAAAGGATTCAGTGAACAATGAGTTGGACACCTCAGCAACATGAAGACTACGATGCGCTCAAAGGCTACGACGTCTACAGCAGCGACAACGAGAAGATTGGCACTGTCCGTGAGATCTTTCATCCGCAGGAACATATAACCACTGCGGTAGGGCGACACTACTTCCGGGTCGAACCAGGTACGATTGAAGGACTTTTCAAAGATGTCGATGAAGTCTTTGTTCCGGAGCGGCTCGTACAGAGGGTTGATCCAGACAACGAGAGCGTAATTCTCGAGGTTCCAAAAAGCCAGTTGAACGAGCACGAGTTTGGCCGTCCAGCCGAAATCGACTCGTTCCGGAGCAGCTAACGTCGACACAGAACACAGAGTGACGACAACTATGCGGGCTGGGGGTCAATCCCCCGGCCCGTTGTTCGTTCGCGAAGGAACCGTGATCCAATGAAACTCGTCAACTAATGTTGACTTCCCCGGAGATAACGGCCATATGGCGGCACCACCTCGACCTCGATTCTCCCCAGTTTCCCTCGTCCGAGCGCGTGGATGGAACAGAGTTGTCCTCCCGGCAGAGTAACCCAACGACCTGCGCCTTCTACTAAGTACTGGTAGCGGTGAGGACGAAGCTAGCTTGTTCTGGCCGCTGAAGGATCATGTCGTGGCGCGCTGACCTCGACCAGTGGCAGATGGTCGACAAATCTCTCCAAGTCCTCAGCCCCTCGGTCGAAATACTCCTCAGCTTCGAGGAACAGATCCTGGTCGTCGGTTTCTATCGCCTCGTTCATCAGTTCGATGCGATTGGCCAAGTGCATCAAGGCAGCGACGAGGGACTGGTGGGCGAATCGACGGGCCGATACTGGCTGACTGAACACTCGTTACGCGACAAGCTCGGGGGTAACTGGGGGTCAAGTTTCAGGTGCCTGTCCACCAAGTCCTGCGCTGTCGGCGGAATCATCGTAATCTATTACCCCACCGAGACGATAGATTCAGCTCGATGGTCAGTTCGCTCAATACTCGGCGGTCAGCGAACTGAATGCGATAGGGAGAAAACACGCTTCTGGAAGGTGGGCAGCCCGCGCGATAAGGGATCGAATCGACGGCTTAATCGTCTTAGACTAGCTATATGGCCAAGTCGTTCGGTACATAGTAGACTCCATTCAACGAATGTGTGAACCATGTCGGTAGGCAATGTCTAGCAGGCATCAAAACCTATCAGCTCAACTTCCCACAGAATTTTCTAGAGTGCGAGCTCTAGCCGACGGATTCACGCCTTTCCGACTGGTGAGGGCGTGAAGAACCCCTGTTTCATCAACTCTGAAAAAGGCTCGCCATCCATTGGGGATGGTTAGTGCCGATGAATCTAGCGAGGAATACGCATGAAATTGAATGACCTGCCACTCGCCCTGTTCCTGGTTGCCGCATTCATATCCTTCGTCTTTTCCGTGACACTCTGGTTTTTCGTTGACAAGGATACCGGCCTCTTCGTTGGTCTCTGGGTTCCTTCGATTCTTGCATTGGCAGCAGCGATTCGGAGGCCACGATGATCCTCGAAGTCTTCGTGGCACTTACTGGCATTATTGTATTCACAATTGTGTTGATCGCGGGATATCTCACCCTCTCTGCCTCCGAGGAGGGGGACGACGGCAACCGCCGCTAAAAGCTTGCGCCAGATAGATAGAGGCCAGCACGATCGCGAACACAGCTGATCTCAGCGAAGCGATCCCTAAACCGCGGAATGCAGAGCTGCGAACAGGTCTCCGCCCTGGCCTGATGTTGGCTAATAGCCTGCAACGATGCCCATTCTGCTGACATTGCAATCGAAAATTAGATATAGCAACGCTATATTCAACCTCTATGATCCCGTCACCGCGTTGACGCCGCACCCCTGCCACACCATATGCTGAGAACCTGCAAGCCCTCAGCGACATCCCTGAAGAGCTGCGCTCGTCGCCTTCGTTCGCGAACATGTCAGGTTGTCGCCGGTTCGAATCCGCTCTCCTACGGTTGGAGAATATCCCCGCCTGGTTGATCCAGGCGGGGATTATTTGTTTGTCGTTGAGATTGCTTTGAGGGCTCAACCTTCAGGTTGCACAGTGGGTCTGGCGCCTGAAGACTAGCTTGATTGTCCGCACCTCACACTGGCATTCGTATTGCGCCCAGGGCTTCCATTCCAGTGCGAAGCCGGGGACGTTCGCATAGACCAGTGAAAATTGACAAGGAGGCTAACCGTTGCGGATTGAAGAGAGCGTAGAGATTTCGCTGCCACCGGTAAGGGTCTACGAATTTATCGCAGACGTCAACAATCTGGCCCGCTGCTCTGACGTGATATCTGAGGTCCACAACGCCCCAGATCGTGCCGTACAGGTCGGCGACACCTATACGACGAAAGCAACAGTGATGGGGCGCACCGTAACGACCTCTCATCGCGTTGTTACCGCTGATCCCCCAAACCGATTGGAGATGGATGGCAAGAACGGCACACTCAACCTGAAGGTTGTTATTGTGTTCGAGCCATCGGACAGTGGAACGCGCGTCACGCAGATCGGTGAAGGTGAACTTGGTGGGGCGTTGCGATTCGTTCGACCAGTGGTTGAGCGGACCGTGCGGCAACAAGTTCGTGGAGATCTCGCAAACCTGAAGCGCATTCTTGAAGAGCAACGTTCATAGGCTGGATCTTCACTGCCACCATCTTGTCTAGCAGAACATTCCCTGAATTACTCGGATTGCGCTGTTCAATTCCGTCAGTGGGCCAGGCAAACTGCCGAAAAATGCTGATCGTTACCGTTGTCATCCCCACCGAGTCCATCCCGTTTGGTACTGTAGCGGCACGTGGGTTTCAGATGTGATCAAAGGGAGTGCTGATGAGCGCCAATATGGCCGGATTCGTTGTGGTAGACGTCTGGAAAGTGAAGCCGGGCAAGGAGGAGTCGATCAAGGAGGTGCTGGCGGCGGCGCACCGGAAGTTCTCAGAACGACCAGAGATTCTGTCGGTCGACTATTGCCTGGCGGGTGGCGACCCGAGCCGGTACCTCGTTGTATTCCGGTACACCAGCGAGGAGGCCCGGGAAGCGTTCGTGCAGACTGAGGAACTCAAGGCGACTATGCAGACGCTTCAGGATTACTGGGACCTTGACGACGTGTTCGTCAAAGGCCCAGCAGCCGACCTTCCGCGGTTCGATTGATTACTCTTCTATCCACTCGATCTCGGGACAGCTTCCATCCAGCAGGAGGACGATGTCCCGGTCGCCCCAGTACTCAACCACTTCATCGCACCCGGACTGTTCGATCCCGCCATACATCGTTACCAGACCAGGCTGACGTCGCAAGAGCAAACGTTCAGTGATCGGCATCGAGAACTCGATAGTGATCTCTTCAGTCGTCTCGACGTGCAGATTCACCACGTATGCGCCACCGGAACTCGCGTCCGGATCTTCGGCAGCCTCAACGGACGAGTCGAGCAGCGTGGCATTTTCCGGGAGGTTCACATCGATCCAGTATCGCTGGAACCCCTCATAAAATGGGTCACCACCAGCGGCACCGGTATGTTCGAGCGAAATCGTCGCCGTGACATTAACCGAATCATCTTCATCATCCGGCTCGAAGTACAGGTCCATTGTGGGTTGCATGGCCAGACTGGTTTTCAGGCCTGTCACGTTGGCGAAAATTGTGGACAGAGTCGGCGTATCTGGTTGGGGCTCGATCAATCCCGCCCAATTCCGCTCCTCCAGGAACTGTTGGACATTCTCATCTTCATGGTACGCCTGCATGTCGCGTTGATCGAGACGATCGAACATCATCAAGACCGCAGGAATAAGGTCATCCCGATCACCCAATGAGAGCTGGTCAATCAGCACCTCGCCGATCAATTCGATGACCTCCTTGTGCCCCGTTTCACCCTCGCCTGTCTCTCGCTGTACCCGGCGCTGTCGTTCAGACTCCTCCAGCAGGTTGTCTGACGTGATTGTTCGGGTCTCACCGTCGACTTCAACTTCAATTGCGCCAGCAACATCGATCAAATCCTGGAACGTTTCCGGCTGAACAGCCGCCACTCCATGGAGTTCAGGCCAGTCGGACGCGTCAGCCATTTCAATCAGCATCGAGGCGGAGTCCGGGAAGTTCGGCCACCAGTTTGCGTCCTGGAACTGTAGCTTGTCAGGCCGAACATATTCACTGATCG
>SLFF01000353.1 GCA_007124395.1 Thermomicrobiaceae bacterium
CAGATACGGTGGCCGCGGTGATCGGTGAGCCAGTTTCCACCGCAAACGGCGTTCACATCCCGTCGCCGAAGTACTGGCAGCGTCTCCGGGAGATCTGCGACAAGCACGGCGTGTTGCTGATCATGGACGAGGTGATCAACGGATTCGGCCGCTCCGGCAAGATGTTCTGCACCGAGCACTTCGGGATGCAGCCAGACTTGATGACGATGGCCAAGGGCCTCTCCTCAGGCTACGCGCCAGTCGCCGCGGTGGCTGTCAGCGATAAGGTCTACGACATCTTCAAGGAGCAGAAGGATAAGTCGCTGGCACACCTGCTCACCTTTGGTGGACAGGCCGTGGCTGCCGCAGCTGCCCTGAAGAACATCGAGATCTTGCAGGACGAGAACCTGCCGCAGCAGAGCGCCGAAAAGGGCGAATACGTGATGGCGAAGCTCCAGGAGCTCCGCAGTCACCCAACCGTTGGTGATGTTCGCGGACTTGGACTGATGTGTGGCATCGAGATCGTCAAGAGCAAGGAAACCAAAGAACGCTGGGGCAAAGGCTCTGAGTACCTGAAGACGCTGAACCGGATTCTCAACAGCAAGGGCATGGTGACCCGTGTCTGGGACATCATCCATGTGGCACCGCCACTGGTGGTCACCACCGAAGAGCTGGATCGCATGGTTCAGATGATCGATGAGAGCCTCACCGAGGCCGAAGCGATGTTCCAGCAGGAGATCGATGCCTGATTCAGGCACCGGCCGCAAGGAGATGACACACGCAGCCAGTAACCGGAGCACCATAAGGTGCTCCGGTTACGCGTTCGCCAGATACAGGCTCGGTAGGCATTGACCGGTAGACCGGCGAGCCGGTCTGCTGAGGCGGGGGCAGACGGAGCTGCCCGATCTACCAGCCGCTCACCGTTTCGGCAAACGAGTCTAGTAAGCTGCTCCACGCTGTGCCTGGAAACAGTCCCGGCAGTACACGGGACGCCCCTGACGCGGCTCGAACGGCACCTGGGTAGGCTGATTGCACTGATCGCAGATGACATCGAACATCTGCCGAGGCGCACCACCGCCACCACCGTTACTCATCGCGCCAGAACCATCATTGGTGCGCTCACGTCGCCGCTGTGATCGGCAATTGGGGCACCTTACCGGGTCCATAAACCCACGCTCACTGAAGAAGCTCTGCTCTCCAGCAGTAAAAACGAACTCCGTGTTGCAGTCACGGCATACGATGGCCTTGTCTTCCCCGTCCATGAATCTCCCGACTCCCTGTTGCGTGGTGTGCCGAGCGTGGACTCCGGCCACGACTCCGAATCGGAAGACAGGTCATACTTCGTTGCTGCTTGCAGACAACAGGGTAGCTGTCGTCCGTTTCCCGTGTGGCATCACCAGTTACTGTTTATTGAGTATGAAGCCAGTCTAAAGTACACACATACACTCTGCAACCCTTCACTGGAAGAAACCTGTATCCCGATTCGTTGATTCGGTCCAGGCGAGCCACTCGAGGTCGAAAAATCGGCAATTCCCTCTTGCAAAGCTATCCGAGTTAGTTTATAGTGACGTTGCGTTAGTGATTGAGCTAATCCAACGTCAACAACAACGAAGAAGGGCAACCACGATGCGCGTAACTCCACATGGTGAATATCTGGTTCAGTTCGCCCGATGGCCGCGATTCTTCCCGGTCAACGTCTACCTTGTTCGCGAGGAAGACAGCCTGACACTGGTCGATACCGGCATGTCCGGTCGTGGACCGTTCATCATGGAACACGTAACGGAGATCGGCCTTCCGATTACCCGGATCGTCCTGACGCATTCGGATCCAGACCATATCGGCGGAATGGATGAGCTGCGCAAGTTGCTACCCGAAGCAGAAGTGCTGATGACGGAGCTGAGCGCCCGGGTCATACGGGGTGAAGTGTTGATCGACAAACGCGGAAACGAGGTCGAACCGAAAACGCGCCGTCCGGTGATCGATACCCGGCCAACCGGAACGATCGAGCCGGGTGACATGGTCGGTTCACTCAGAGTTATCGCGGCCCCGGGGCACAAGCCAGATCAGGTTGCCTTTCTCGATACCCGGGATAACACGCTGATCGCCGGAGACGCCTTCCAGACCCAGGCAGGAACCGCCGTTGCCGGCACCATACGCTGGCTGTTCCCCTTCCCTGGCCTCGCCACTGGCGACAAGGTCGCGGCGCTGCATACCGCACGGGAGCTCCGCGCGCTGGAGCCGTCTCGACTGGCAACCGGCCACGGGCCAGTGCTCGAGAATCCGCTCGAGGAGATGGACGCCGCGATCGCCGAGGCGGCCCGGAAGGTTGAGCGGGGGGCAAGTCATGCCGTCTAGACGCGGATTGACCCGGGAGGTCATCGTCAGAACGGCGGCCGATATGCAAGACCAGCATCCGGCACAAGTCATGACGCTCAAGGATCTCGCCGCAGCGCTCGGGGTTCGCACGCCGTCGCTCTACAACCATATCGGCAGCCTGGAGGAGTTGCGTCAGGAGATTGCGATCTACGGAGCTCATGAGCTGGCTGACCGGCTGGGAAGCGCCGCGATAGGTCGGGCCGGGGATGATGCCCTGCTGGCGATGTCGTGGGCCTACCGGGATTTCGTCACCAACCGGCCGGGGCTGCACCTGGCAACGCAGCGAGCGCCCCGGCCCGATCAAGAGGAACTGATGGCTGGTGCCATGCGCGTGCTGAACATGCTTCATCGGGTTCTGGAGCCGTATGGATTGAGCGAAAAAGAGCAGATACACGCCATTCGCGCGCTACGGGCAATGGTTCACGGATTTGTATCGCTGGAACAGGCTGGCGGTTTCGGGATGCCAGTGGATCTCGACGAGAGCTTTCAGTATCTGGTGGAGATGTTCGTTGCGCAGGTCAACAATCGACAGGTCTCCGAGTTGCCCACATCGTTCAAGCGGCGTTGAACGAGCGTTACAATTTCGTTCCTGCTCTGGACAACGGGATTTCCGCGTATTACAATACTTATAGAGAGGAATCGAGAAGACCGGAACCTCTCAGCGAAAAGCTCCGAATACTGGCAAGGGACATTGCCAGATGTTGCGGAAGGAGTCAGGTGATTAGCGAACCGACATCACAAGATTCGCAGACCCCAGCGTCCTTGCTGGCGCACTAAGGGCCGAGAGACTAGCGGCAAGCTGCAGTCCCGGTAATGCTCAACCCGGCTACACAGGGTTTTGACCAGCAGAGACGCTGGTTCCTTTTGTTTAACGCACGAAAAACGGGCCGCCCGATCTCCCGGACGACCCGCCTTCCTCGAACGAATTACCCCGACTTCTCGTTGTAGATATCGTCTGTGTGGGCCGCCATGATGAAATCATTCTGGTGCAGTCCACGAATTTTGTGGGTCCACCAGGTGACGGTCACTGATCCCCACTCTGTCAGCAGTGCCGGATGATGCCCTTCCTCTTCGGCCGCTTCGCCAATCCTGTTGGTAAATGCCAGCGCATCCCGGAAGTTCTTGAACGTGAACTTCCGCTCCAGCTGCTTCACCCCGTCGACTTCATTGAGGTTCCAGTCCGGAATCTGCGGATGAAACTCGGCGATCTCTTCATCGGTTACGGTCGGCGCACCCTTACGACATGCGGTGCATTTCATCTCGGTCAATGCAGTCATCAGCTACCCTCTCTGAATTGATCTGAAACGGAATCGAACTCACCGCCATTCCCGCAATCTGCATGCACGCTCTCACGGAACGGCGCTAACTGACTCTACCCCGGCTGACGCGGTAGGATTGAAGAGTGGGAAGGGTACAGACGTAATCCAGGTGTGAGTCGCGTCGACGCGACGTGATTCAGCGATGTCGGGAGAGTGCGACAGGATGTCGATTCAACATCTCGAGCAATGGTCAGACGCGCAGTTTGCCGAAGCCGAGGAACAACCATACTATCTGCCGATTACTGACGAGGTCCAGATCTTCGAGACCGCGTTCAAGGAGCAACTTCCGGTGATGCTCAAGGGGCCAACCGGGGTTGGCAAAACCCGATTCGTCCGGGCGATGGCACACCGGCTCGGCCGACCACTCATTACCGTTGCCTGCCATGACGATCTCACCGCCAGCGATCTGCTGGGCCGGTTTCTCATCCGGGACAACGATACCGTCTGGATGGATGGGCCACTGACTCACGCGGTGCGCAACGGTGCAATCTGCTATCTCGACGAGATCGTAGAAGCCCGTAAGGACACCACGGTGGTCATTCACCCGCTGACGGACGACCGTCGCCGGTTGCGACTGGAAAAAACCGGGGAAGTGTTGATCGCCCCACCGGAGTTCCAGCTGGTGATCTCCTACAATCCGGGCTACCAGAGCCTGATGAAGAACCTGAAACCGAGCACTCGCCAGCGATTCGTGGCAATCGATTTCGATTTCCCTCCGCCAGACGAGGAACTGGAGATCATCTGTCACGAGAGCGGCGTCGATCGGGAGACCGGCAAGCTCCTGGTCCGGCTGGGTGAACTGATCCGCAACCTGAGTGACTCCGGGCTGGACGAACCAGCCAGCACCCGGTTGCTGGTCTACGCCGCAACGCTGATTCGCTCCGGCATCAGTCCGCGACGAGCCTGCGAACTGGCGATCGCGGCGCCGATTACCGACGACGCAACCGTTCAGCAAGCCGTCTCCGATGTCGTGACGACAATCTTTGCGGAATAGGCCATGGTTCGAGACTGGTTTCGGAAACTCAGCCCTTCGCGCATCAGGAAACAGGCACAGCCAGAAACGCCGATTGTCAGCGTTCCCTTTGCTGATGTGGAGAGCACGCTCGCCCTGTACGTCAAAGCGCTCTCCCGGGATCGCCTCAAGGTTATGTCCAGTTCGCTGGCCCGACAGGGCGCCTACTCCGATGGCCGGACGGTCTTCGTACCGCCGGAAATCGAGATGTTCGACGATCCGACTCAGGCGCGGCTCTTCTATCGAGTGGCCTCAGCCTGGAAAGTGATGCAGGTCGCCAGCGGCACACTTGACCTGGAGCGCGTTCCCGATCCAACCGAGGATCGCGACCGCTTCCTGTACTACGAAGTGCTCACCGGAGAATGGGTCGATCGCACGCTCGTAGAGGTCTGGCCCGGACTGGCTCAGAACATCAGGCTCATGCGGCAGGATGCACTTGTACGCCGCAGCCAGAACGGCAAGAACGGTCACAGCAATCTGGAGCCGCTGATCCAGTCGCTCCTCCGGCTGCCGCTGGACCGGCAACCCGGCTCCGAGGAGCTTCAGAAGATCGCCTCGGAACATCCCCAGCGCAACGGGGAACTCCGGGATATGCTGGTTGCGACGAGGGACATGCTGCACGCCGATGGACCCGGGCAATGCCTGACCCTGGCGACCGAGTTCTCCAGCGGGAATGGCAGTCTAGAGGATACCCTGCCGGATGCGGTGCATTTCCGCGGTCGAATTCGTCCGGATCTGCTCAAGCCACCGGAGATTCATATCGAGGACATCAAGGCTGATCCGAAAACGGGGAGTAGCCGAAATCGTCGGCCTCCACCACGGAATGAACCGATGCAAATCGAATCGAACCAGCCACTGCCACGGCAGAACCGGAATCGAAAGAGTCCGACCGGTGGGCGTCAATCGATGCAGATCAGCCTGGCCGATCGCGAACCCGCCCGGACATTTCACTCGGTCCCGTTGACGGAAGAGGAAAAGAAGGGCGCCTACGTCTATCACGAGTGGGATTATCTGCGACAAATGTATCTGCCGGAATGGTGTGCGCTGCGCACTCGACGGCCGAAATCCGGCAGTACCGATAAAGTGGAGCAGATCCTGCGACAGCATTCTGCACTGATCCGGCATCTGAAACAGCAGTTCGAAGCCCTCAGGCCAGAGCGACTGCGGATGACCAGACAGCTCGATGGAGACGAGATCGACCTCGGAGCCTACGTCGACTCCCGGGCAGATCAGATGGCCGGGCTTTCGCCGTCTGACAAGCTCTACAGCCATGTGCAGGAGAAAGAGCGCAACATCGCGCTGGCCTGCCTGATCGATCTGAGTGGGTCCACCGGAGCCTGGATCGACGATGATCCGCGGAATGATCAGGTGATCGAGGTCACCCGGCGGGGGATTGTCTTCCTCTGTGAGGCGCTGACCGTGCTGGATGATCGGCACGCTGTCTATGGATTCAGCGGCAGCACCCGGAAGCA
>SLFF01000118.1 GCA_007124395.1 Thermomicrobiaceae bacterium
CACGGGGAATTGCTGGACATATCGCCCGGGCCGGAACACTGTTCACGGTTGCTGGAGCCACACTGGCCGTCTGGATCTTCGGTCTTGATCGCAACGCCGGCATCGCCATCACCGGGGACATCCCGAGTGGGCTGCCCGGATTGACGATGCCGAACCTCGGGCCGGATGTTTTGCTTCAACTGCTTCCGTCTGCGTTCATCATCAGCCTGGTCGGATTCATGGAAAGCGTCTCGGTTGCCAAGACCCTGGCCAGCCGGAAGCGCGAGAAAATCGAGCCCGATCAGGAGCTCGTGGCGCTTGGAGCAGCGAACCTTGGTGCCGCATTCTCCGGAGGATATCCGGTCACCGGTGGCCTGTCACGGTCGGTTGTGAACGACTCTGCCGGCGCGCGATCAGGCATGGCCTCGATCTTCACCGGGGCGATCGTTCTACTCACCGTACTGGTGCTGACGCCACTGTTCACCTATCTGCCGAGGGCTACCCTGGCGGCGGTCGTTCTCGTGGCAGTGCTGGGATTGCTCGAGACAAAGACCCTGCGCCGGGCACTGGCCTACAATCGACCAGATTTGGTGGCTCTGCTGGTCACGTTCATTACGGTTCTGGTTATGGGGATCGAGATCGGCATCGCAGCCGGAGTCGTCACCAGCATCGTGTTCTTTCTCTGGCATACCAGCCAGCCGCATACCGCCGAACTCGGCCGGATTCCTGGAACCGAGATCTTTCGGAACGTGCGCCGTCATCGTACTGATGTCGATCCCGCGATTGTGGTCATCCGGATCGATGAGAACCTGTACTCCGCGAATGCCAATCGACTGGAACAGACGATTCTCGATGCCGTGGCGCAGCGGGACGAACTCAGCAATCTGGTGCTGGTTGGCTCGGCTATCAACTCGATCGATACCAGTGCGCTGGAGACGCTGGAAGAGCTGGCGATCCGCCTTCAGCTGGCCGGGGTTGATACCCATCTGGCCGCGTTCAAGGGGCCGATTCTGGATCGCCTGCAGCATACCAACCTGATGCAGCTGATCGGTTCCCACCGCATCCATCTGACGACGGCCGACGCTGTCAATGCGATCCAGCAGGCGCGATCTTCGTCTGACGAGTGATCGACATTCCTGCCGCAGCGATTGTGAGGATCCTGCCCCGCGGCTAAGATAGGAGCGGCAATTCCGTTCATGGACGGGGCAGGGAACCATGACGCAGCAGTCGAAAACTCCGGCGGGCCGGCCTCAGTCACAGTGGCGATTCTGACTCGTGGAACGATTTCGCTTCTCCCGCACCACACTCAAGCGATGGTTCCCCGCTGTTGGCTGGATCCCTCGCTATACCCGGGAACAGTTCTCTGGAGATCTCATCGCCGGGATCATCGTGGCGGTATTGCTGGTGCCGCAGGGGATGGCCTACGCCATGCTGGCGGGCCTGCCGCCACAGGCCGGCCTGTACGCCAGCATTATCCCGCTGGTGATCTACGGCCTGATGGGAACGAGTCGGGCGCTGGCGATCGGGCCGGTAGCCATCGTTGCATTGCTTACGGCCAGCAGCGTCGGTGCGCTCGCCGCAGAGGGCAGTCAGGAGTACATCACGCTGGCCCTGATCCTTGCGCTGATGGTCGGCGTTATCCAGATCGTTCTCGGGTTGCTACGGGCCGGCTTCGTGGTCAATTTTCTTAGCCACCCGGTTCTGTCCGGCTTCATTAATGCCGCTGCGCTTATCATCGGCGCGTCTCAGCTGGCTCACTTGTTCGGCCTGGCCGCGGGACGATCCGATACTTTTCTGGGGCAGATGATCGAGATCGGCGGTGCGTTCGACACGATCAACCTCACCACTACGGTGATCGGCGTCTCCAGTATTCTGGCACTCCTGTATTTTCAGAAGCTGGCACGAGGACATCTCGAAGCGCTCGGCTTTCCGGCCGGGCCGGCGAATTTCCTTTCCCGTAGCGGCCCACTCCTGACAGTGGCTGCTGCATCGGTGGTGGTCTGGGGATTCTCGCTCGATGAGCGCTCCAGCGTCACGGTGGTGGGCGCAGTGCCCTCGGGATTGCCGTTACCATCGTTGCCATCGATCGAGCTCTCCCAGGTTCAGGCGCTGATTCCCGCCGCCATTCTCATCAGCCTCGTCGGGTTCATGGAGAGCATTTCGATTGCAAAGTCCCTGGCGAGTCGGGAACGAGAACGCATTGATCCGGACCAGGAACTCGTGGCACTTGGAACGGCGAACATCGGTGCGACGTTCGCCGGCGGATTTCCGGTTACCGGGAGTTTCAGTCGCTCGGTCCTGAACTATTCGACCGGTGCGAGAACCGGTATGGCGTCGATCATCACGGCCGGAATCGTCTTGACATCGCTACTCGTTTTGACGCCACTTTTCTTCTATCTTCCAAGGGCAACGCTCTCGGCGATCGTGATCGTTGCCGTGGCGGGGCTTATCGAGACGACGACGTTCCGGCGAGTGTGGTCGTACCGACCGGCCGACGCGCTGACGCTGATCATCACCTTCGTTGCCGTCCTGACGATTGGCGTGGAACTGGGGATCATCGCGGGGATCCTCTCCAGTATCGGGTTGTATCTCTGGCGAACCAGCCACCCGGCCATCGTGGAACTGGGGCTCATACGCGGCAGCGACGTTTATCGGGAAACCTATCGCCACTCCACCACTGTTGATCCTCGCGTGCTTCTGCTACGTGTCGACGAGAGCCTCTATTTCGCGAACACTCAGCGCCTGCAGGATGTGGTGACGTCGCGCCTGCATAGCCAGCCGGAGATGGACCACCTGGTACTGGTTGGCACTGCCATCAACGATATCGATGCCTCGGCACTGGAAACGCTCGAGGAACTCAACTTGCAGCTGTCTTCAGCAGGAGTGACGCTCCATCTGGCAGGATTCAAGACAACGGTGCTGGAACGATTGCGCCGGACGCTGTTGATGCAGATGATCGGGCCAGATCGGACCCATCTGACGGTAAATGTAGCCGTGGCGGCGATCAATCAGAAGCTTCCAGCTGATGAACCGTTCGGTGCGAATACGACGTTGAAGAGAGATCACGAGGCGTAATGGAGAAACCCTGGGATATCGATCTGCAGGTCTATGACGATGAGAGCCAGTTGCTGCACGGGTTGCGACAACGTGAACGCATGGCCTGCACCTGCTTGCTGAAATACTACGCTCCGCGTCTTCTGCGCCTGGCAGGTCAGTTGATGGGGGATGCCGACGAAGCCGAAGATGTTTTGCAGGAGGCGTTCATTCGTGCCTGTGATCGGATTGATTCGTTCCGGGGCGAGAGTGGTCTCGGGACCTGGCTTCACCGGATCGTCATCAACACCGCGCTGATGCGCTTGCGTGCTCGGAAGTCCGTCGCAACTGACGACGTAGAAGGCATGATCGCCGATGGTCCGGAGAGCAATTGGCAATCGGTCTCCAGCGGCGCCCGGGATCCGGGCCAGCAAGTTCTCGGTGCTGAACTCTTTGACCGGATGTCAGCTGCGATCGAGCGACTACCGGAATCTCTGAGAATCGCTTTCGTGTTGCGGGATATCGAAGGCATGTCAACGCATGACGCTGCTGCAACGCTGGGGATCTCCGAGAGCGCGCTGAAGGTGCGATTGCACCGGGCGCGACTGGCCTTACGCAAAGACCTCGCTGGTTACGTCGATGCTGCGCCGCCGAAAGGTACGGGTTCCCAATGACAGGTGAGAAATCTGTTACTCAGAAGACGAGATGCTCAGAGCTGGAAGCTCTGATTCAGCAATGTGATGGTGACAACCCGGACCCGGAACTGGTCGAGCAAGTGGAGCAGCACCTCGAGACATGCCCGGTCTGCCACGAGGCTGAAGACCAGCTATCTCGTGCCGTTGTTGCCTATCGATCGGTGACCCCTGCCGAACCGAGTGCTTCGTTCGAGGAAGCGCTGGTCGACCGTCTTTGCCACAAGCGTGACCCGGAAGAGCCTCGCTAGAACTGACACAGGCTCAGTGCTGATCCTGTTTCCAGAGTGATTCAGCGGCTTCCAGCCATTCGCGGGTTTCCCCGACGGCGACGAACGGGATCTGCGGCAGTGTCACCAGATTTGCTGCACCGCTCAGGAACATTGCCGTCCGAAAATCAGCGGTGAAACTGGCGATATCATGCTCGATCGCCTCGTCGCTGTCCTCACCAGAGCGGCTTCCGGCCAGTTTAAACCCAACCAGGTCGGCTCCCAGAATGACTGCCTTTGCGGCATCGAGGCCGGTGTCGATCCGGCCATCGCTGATGATCGGGATACCAACTCCACGGAGCATCCGGATTGCGGCCACCGTCGGCAATCCCCAACCGGTAAATGCTTCATGCTTCTGGCGATAGCGTTCAGCGAGCTCCCCCTGAGTGGGGCGATTCTCTCTCAACCAGTCATCCACGACTTCGGCTCCACCGACCATCACGGCCGATACTCCGCGCTCGATCATCATCCGGCAGAGCATCCTGGGCATCCCCGTCAGGGTACGGGCGATCACCGGAATCTCCATGAGCTGGCAGAGCTCTTCCAGCATCTGGAGTGTTCCGGCTGATGTAGCGCCATAGCGACTCTTGAACGACTGCTGAATGCCGTTCAGGTTGATGAGCAGCCCGTGCAGTCCGAGGTCGACCACCGCCCGCTGCACCTGCTGGAGTTCCAGCAATGGTGTATCAGGCTGTGGAATCAGACGACTGGCCGGCAGTTCGGCGACCATCACCAGTTCCGGATGGGCGTCCCGGATTGTCTTGAGTTCGCTATACACGGAAGGCTTGTCGAATGCTGGCTGGAGATCTCCGAGGCTGAACACCGCGCCGTGGCGTGCAGCGGCTGCGGCAAGTCTCTCCAGCGCGATCGGTCGAGCCGAGCTGCGTGAACCATCCGGCTCGATGATGACCGGCATCAAAAGATTGTGTGCGAGAACGCGGCATCTGAGATCGACATGACTTTCATCGATTTCAGGTAGCGGATTCGGCAGCAGCGTTATCTGCTCCCAGATCGGCAATCCCCGGACAGGACGTTGTCTTGGCACGTTTACTCCACCCGATTCGCTTACCGCGGTGCTGATCACCGCACCGGGGTCAGTTGTCACAATAGTCACCACTCAACTCATTGATACGTAGTACTGCACAACGAGTTCCTGTGTTGCAGAACCCGGGTCCAGCGTGGGCGCGAACGCAATAGCAGTAATGGTACATCGCGCCAGACCCATCGGTTCCGCCGTACGGACGATTGCCGGTAACTGTACTGCATTAGTGGGAATTTTCGCGACTTTCCTGAGTCGCTCTGCAAATCATGGCGCTTTTCGACCACGCGGCGGTTGACATATCTTGCTTGAGGTGCTAAACAAACTGATACGTACCAAAAATCCAGTCAGCACCACGCTTTGGCAGCCGTTGCACGTGTGCAGCGAGTCTCGCTCCGCTCTAACGGATCGCTCGTTCAGGAGCGGTGCGCTGCAGGATCGATGGCCGCACCCTCCTGTTAGATCTGGAGAAAGGGTGATCATCATTATGCAGCGGAGTGAACGATGATTCTGTACTTGTCTGATCGCTAATCACGAGGTGAATGCGACCCCTTCCCGGGAAGGAGGTATACCGGTTCGGACACGACACGCGAGGCTGTTGATTTACTGCGCCGGAGTGCCCGGTTGGGGATCGTGATGTCGCGATCTTCCGGTGCGGAGGAGAGACCGGAAAGAAGTGACCACATGACTGAAGAAAAGCGCCTCCATCTTCCTCTTGGCGCGCGTATGAGCCGACGCTCGGTGTTGCGTGCCGCTGGCCTGGCCACCGCTGGAATGGCCGCTGCGTCGCTCATGGCAGCCTGCGATGCCGACGACGATGAACCAGAAGTCGGCGCCGCAACTGAGGAAGATGATGACGAAGATGTCGAAGAGGATGTCAGCGATGACGATGAAGCAGACGCTGACGACGGCGCTGACGTCGACGATGACGGTGAAGACATGTCAGTCGACGTTTCGCAGTGGAGCCCAGAATACATCAATGAGATTGCTGGAACTGCAGAGTTCGACACTGAAGAGTTTGTGTCCGGAATCGTTCCCCTGGATCACGAAGGAACGCTGACCTACACCTACAATGGCCCGACTGAAGCATCACCACAGATCAGCTGGGACATGGACGCTGCCTTCTGGGAAGCGTGGAACGAAAC
>SLFF01000362.1 GCA_007124395.1 Thermomicrobiaceae bacterium
CAGCTATGTTATCGCGTTCCATGTCTGGGTGCATTCGGCAGGTTGCGAGTTCGGAAGGGAAAGGGCTTTCATCGCCTGTGGTCACGGTGTTGACACCGGCAAATTCGGGCACCTGGTACCCGGGGGATGCCGAAGGTCTGTTGTCGGCTTTGCTGCGACCGTCACCTCGAGTCGTCCCTGTGACCGACCTCCGATGATCTCGTCGACTCAGGATCCCGCTGCGACGGAAAGCCGATGCACTTACTTCAATACGTGAAGGTAGGCATAGTCAAATGCACGATGGGAGGTGCACGTGTTTGTAATAGAGATTAGCGGCTTTGTTGTATTGATTTGACGAGTTTCTGTATATCCTGTAACAGAAGTACAAATTATGTGATAAAGAATAAGATTGCAAACGTGCCTGCAAACAATCAAATGCCCGAAAAACGGGCTGACAGCTATGTTGCATTAAGATAATTGATTGGTGGATACAGTAAGAGAGTTTTATACGGGATAGGAGTGCGAGGGAGTAATGCCGATGAACGGGATATGGGGTCCGTATGATGTGCTTCCTCAGGCAGTGCACCACGGTGTGATGGCAAAGGGCAACTGGGGCGCCGACTATTATACGAGCCAACCTGATCCATCTCGCTGGATCGCGGTTGGACTCGCGGCTCCTCTCGATACCGGGTCTCCGGTCCTCGGGCGAATGCTTGTTGGAGAGGGGAGTACTGAAGATGAAGCCATCAACTCACTCTGGGTTCGCGTTTCTGAGTTGTCGGGAGATAGTCAATGCACCATTTTCCCGGAGCCGTCAACTCATCAAGACCAGAAGTCGGCGGCCAGCCTCGGGACATGCGCACGCGTCTATTTCACGCGAGGCGACCGGTTCACAGTGCCTGGCGCAGCATTCGTCCGGGAGGATCCGGCAAGTGACCTGCTCGTTTTCACTGATGACAGTGGATCCCCCATCAGTGTGATCAACAAAGCTGAGGTGATCGGCTATTTGATTGTCACGTGTCAATCAGAAGAGTGCTTCTGAACCTGAACCTGAATCTGGAAGATGCGCCTGTGGGCTGAGGACAACACCGGGCGGTACCGAACCTCAGCCTGTTGGCAGTAATCGATACCGTGAGCGCCCCTCGATGGATGGTTGAACATTCCCCACTGGATCGTGCTTTCCCTATAATCAAGTGGAATTAGCGTCCCGCCAGCTGATGTCAGCGCAGTTCAACAATGCAGATTGCACTCCGGGATGTACGCGAATTGGACATCCACAATGCGGTACACGACACTCGCCTGCGACTACGATGGCACGCTTGCCGCAAATGGGCACGTGAATGATGACGTCCTTGCCGCGCTTGGGCGTGTTCGAGATTCAGGGCGCAACCTTGTTCTGGTTACCGGGCGCATACTCGAGGAATTGCTACCGCTTTTTCCGGACATCGGCCTTTTCAATCGAGTAATTGCCGAAGATGGTTGTGTTATCTACGATCCCGAGTCCGGCGACCTTCGGTTGCTCGCTGATCCGCCCCCGGAATTGTTGATCCGTGAGCTGGATGAACGTCATGTTACGCCATTGAGATCCGGAAAGGTTATCCTCGCGACCTGGCAACCCAACGAGGTTGCGGCAATGGAAGCAGTACGCGCCTTCGGATTCGAACACCAGATCATATTCAACAGGGGCGCGATCATGATTGTGCCACCCGGCGTCAATAAAGCAAGTGGGCTCCGAGTGGCGCTTCGCGAACTTGGTTGCTCTCCGAGAAGTACCGTTGGCGTTGGCGATGCGGAAAACGATCACGCCTTTCTCCGTGAATGCGAATTCTCGGTCGCAGTGAATGACGCGGTACCGATGATCAAACACCATGTCGACTGGGTAACGCAGGGAGCAGGCGGAGACGGTGTTATCGAGTTGATCGACCAGCTGCTTGATGATGACCTCAAATCTCACGAGGCGGGTCAACGTCATCCCGGTGTCCGACTCGGACAGACATTATCAGGGGAAGCATTACACCTTGCCCCGATGCGAGAGAACGTTCTCATCAGCGGGCCGTCGGGCGCTGGTAAATCACGAGCAATGCTGGGGGTGTTCGAGAGGGCCATCAGGCTCGGCTATCAAGTCTGCATTGTTGATCCGGAAGGCGATTACTCGGATCTTCCAATACTCATTTCTGTTGGTGACGAACATACTGTTCCGAACGTCGGAGAGGTCCTCCAGCTCCTTCGTGAGCCGGACCTGAACGTTTGCGTAAATCTTATCGCCCTTCCGTTGGCGTCTCGTCCGTCTTTTCTGGCAGATCTGTACGAGCGCTTACATCGCTTCCGCACGAGCACTGGACGGCCTCATTGGCTGGTAATTGATGAAGCCCATCATCTGCTGCCGGTCGCACCCGATCAGAACTCGTATGCGGTCACCCGGATGCCAAGTAATGGGCTGGTAATGGTTACCGTTCACCCTGCTTTCATGGCTCGCCCGATACTGGGCCAGATTGGCGCCATTATCGCGCTCGGGCCGAATCTTGAAGAGACTATCGCTGGTTTTTGCCACGCTACTGACCGAGCGACGACAGCGTTTAGCGAGCGTAGTTCCGAATGCGAGGACGCGCTCTGGTGGCAGATAGACCGCGCCACAGTACCACTATGGTTTTGTCTTGATCCGACTCGGGCACGACACATTCGGCACAGGCGGAAATATGCGACCGGCGATGTCGGCATTCTTCGAAGCTTCTACTTTCGCGGTCCTGAGAGCAGGTCAAACATTCGTGCGGAGAACGTGCTGAGTTTCGCAAGTAAGGCGAGCACCGTAGACGATGAGACCTGGATGTTTCACCTGGCTCGCGGTGATTACTCACGTTGGGTTGCTGATGTGATGAGTGATCGGGATTGCGCACGAGCAATCAAGCGAGTTGAGGCGGCGCATGATCTCACACCTGCGGAAAGCCGAAGGCGGATAATTGAAGCCCTCCTCGATCGTTACACGCTGCCGGGATAATTCTGATCAAGGTCTGAATACTAAGACCAGAGCGCCGCGACTGGTATCAAGTCAGTCACGGCGCTCTGTTTCGATAGGTGCGTAAGCGAAGTTACTCGCGTTTACTCAGTGTTTCGCTGGCTAGATCACGAGGATGTGACGGTGATTCGTTTGCCTGTTGCAGCCTCCGCCTTTGGCAGATGCACCTCGAGAACGCCGTCCCGCATCGTTGCTTCCGCTTCGTCTTCCTTTACGGGAGATGGAAGCGTGAAAGAGCGGTACATGCTCCCGAATCGGCGCTCGTGGATGTGCCACGTTCCGTTCGTTTCGTCGCGTCTCTCCTGGCTCTTGCCGCGAATCGTGAGAACGTCGCGATCAATCTGCACCTCGACATCCTCTGATTTGATGCCGGGCATCGTCGCCTTTACGACTATTTTGTCCTCGGTTTCCTGGACATCAACCGGAGGAGCCATTGCGTCATTCGTTCCTGTTTCCCGGGCAAGGCGTGCATCGGTGAAGATGTGGTCGAGTCGATCTTTCAGGGTTTCGATGTCTCGGAACATTGACCTGGGCGCTATGCTCATCGGGACCCTCCTTGCAGTGAAGCCTGAGGTGTACAGGCGAATCAACTAATACATCAATGGTGGCCCCACAGGCATTACAGGACCGACGCTGTCGCCGAGGACCTTATGTCAGTATCATCACAGTTCCAGGGGGCTCGGTTCGACGTGTTTCGATTCGTGGATTTGAATCACAGGTTGCGAACGTCCGGGAATATGTCAGTTCACAGAGATGACGATAGTCGTGGTGCCGAGCCACGTCAGTTCCATTACATCCCGATGTCCGCTGGTGGAATTGACCCTGACTCAACCCCACGAGAACCTGAAGAAAACGATTGTCCCAATCGATGTCTAGAGCAGTCACCAGGCGTTGGTATTCCCAGGCGCTCTATCCCGGAGGAATTGAAAAGTCCCGGGAGCCAGTCCTGGCTCCCGGGACGTATGTTCCGTAGTTCATATTCTCGACGGCGGCAACGCATTCAGGCTAGTGCTGGCAAATTGACGGGCATAGTGTCAGTGGGTTGGTGGGCCCTGGCGAATTCGTGCTTCCATGTCTTCGAGCCAGTCACCGGTTGGGTAGGTGTAGAGCCAGGTTGCACCGTACTCCCGGCACAGGTTGACCCAGCCTGCGGAAGCGGCGTAATCCAGGCGCCGAGCTTGATTGATTCAGTGCGAGAGGCCACACCTGCCAGCACAATCCACGGGTCGGCGAACGGCCTGTACTCGTCAGCGGTCCATGCTCCTTCTTCAGAAACCCATGGCGCTTCCGCCCGCCAGAACGGTGAGTTCGGCCTCTGGTGGTGTTGGTTCGGTGCGCAGTTCCAGCAGTTCCGCCTGTGGCGGGAAGATCGGATAGCTGAACAGGGCGAGCGACTCGCGGAACGAGACGCCGTCGTCACCGAAATCGAGGCCGTGGCTGGACCAGTAGTCGTAGAACTCTGGGGCGATGGCCTGTCCAGTTTCCTCGAAGTAGTGGTCTTCACCAGGATCATCTGAAGAGGAATTGCTGCCCTGAGCGGGGACCCAGGGCAGGTGCAAGGTGAGGAATCTGACGGTGAACTATCCGGCGATATACGACGCCAGATGTTGCCCGGTGAGTGTCGAGCGGTCGGCCACGAGGGTGGCGGGGGTGCCCTCGAAGACAATCTGTCCGCCATCATGTCCGGCGCCCGGTCCGAGATCGATAATCCAGTCGGCATGAGCCATGACGGCCTGGTGATGTTCGATGACGATGACCGACTTGCCGTAATCGACCAGTTGATCGAGTAGCCCCAGCAGGTGGGCGACGTCAGCCAGGTGCAGTCCGGTGGTCGGTTCGTCCAGAACGTAGATGCCACCGTCCTGTCCCATGTGCGTGGCCAGTTTCAGGCGCTGGCGCTCACCACCGGAGAGGGTGGTCAGTGGCTGCCCGATCTTGATGTAGCCGAGACCGACGTCTGAGAGTCGGGTAAGGATCTTGTGCGCAGCTGGGGTTCGGGCGTCGCCATTTTCGAAGAATTGGAGGGCTTCGGAAACGGACATCTCCAGGACCTCGCTGATGTCCTTGCCGCCTAATTTGTAATCGAGAACTGACGCCTCGAATCGTTTGCCTTCGCATTCCTCACAGGTACTGGAGACCGTGGCCATCATTCCGAGATCGGTGTAGATCACACCGGCGCCGTTGCAGGCTGGGCAGGCGCCTTCTGAGTTGGCGCTGAACAGGCCCGGCTTCACCCCATTGGTCTTTGCGAAGGCCTTGCGAATCGGATCGAGCAGGCCGGTATAGGTCGCCGGGTTGCTCCGACGGGATCCCCGGATCGCGGTCTGATCGATGGAGACTACACCTTCGCTGGCGGGAATCGACCCATGAATCAGCGAGCTCTTCCCGGAGCCGGCTACCCCGGTCACCACCACCATCACGCCGAGTGGAACATCGACATCGACACGCTTGAGATTGTGGCGATCTGCTCCCCGTATCTCCAGCGACCCGTTCGGCGTACGAACCGTTTGCTTGAGTGCCACGCGATCTCCGAAATGGTGGCCGGTCAGCGTGTTGCCAGTCAGGAGTCCCTCGATGTCCCCCTCATAGCAGACCGTGCCGCCTGCGGTACCGGCTCCAGGTCCGAGATCGACGATGTGATCGGCAATCGCGATGGTTTCAGGCTCATGCTCAACGACGAGCACGGTATTGCCTTTATCCCGCAATCGCAGGAGCAGATTGTTCATTCGCCGGATGTCGTGCGGATGCATGCCGGTGGTTGGTTCATCGAACACATAGGTGATGTCGGTCAGCGATGAGCCGATGTGACGGATGAGCTTCGTGCGCTGCGCCTCGCCACCAGACAACGAACCCGACGAGCGATCCAGCGACAGGTACCCGAGCCCGATTTCCACGAACGAATCGAGTGTGTGCTGCAGGCCGGACAGCAGCGGTGTGACCGAAGGCTTCTGGATGCCTCGAATCCACTGAGCCAGTTCACTAATCTGCATCGAACACACTTCGGCGATGCTGTGGCCATTGATCTTCGACGCCCTCGCCACGTCGCTCAGTCGGGTACCGTCGCAGTCCGG
>SLFF01000108.1 GCA_007124395.1 Thermomicrobiaceae bacterium
CCCGGTACCTCGACCCCGACGGACCAATCCATCCATTCCAACGCAGGTCGAGGCAATCGTTCTCAAAGCACTGGAGAAAGATCCGAACGATCGGTTCGAATCCGCCGAAGAGATGCGACAGGCGCTGCTGATCGCACGCACACATTTGCCGGTGCGGCGTCCAGTGCCGGTGCCGATCCCTGAATCGCCGGAATCCCGGTTCCCGTTGCAACGACTGGCCTGGGCGGCAGCGTCGATTGCGCTGATCGTTGTGGCAATCGCCGGTGCAACGTCTCTGGCGGTGCTGGACTTCGGCACGTCACCGACCGCGGCGGAATCGAGCGATGATCAAGCTGAGGTCAGCGAGGCACCTTCTGAGCCTGAGCCCGTTGTGACCTCCGAACCAACTGTTCCCGAGCAAGCATCACCGGGTGGTCCTCCTGACCCACCCTATTCGGTCTACGAAAACGGCTCCCGGATTCGTGGAGAAGTTGTGGTCGATGCGCCTTCAGAATCGGACGAGCGTGTCAACCGCCCGGCTCCGAACCGGCCAGCCACCGATGATGAGATGAATGAGGAATCAGAGGATACGACGGCACAAACGCAGCAACCTGCTGCGCCACCACCGCCGCCTCCGCCAACTCCGACACCGGTGCCGCAGGTCGAGCCAGAACCGACGGCAACGCCGAAACCGGTCCCGACTGAGCCGCCGAGCGACGATGATCAGAGCGATGACGATTCCGAAGCTCCGGGCAACTCTGGAGACAACCCGGGACAGGGCTCCGGCAACGGGAATGGCAATCAGGGTTCTGGCAATGGTGAAGGCCAGGACAACGGTTCATCTGACGACGATGATCCGCCCGCCTCCGGTCAGGGACAGAACGATGACGACGACGAATCAGCCGATCCGCAATCGTCTGACGATGACGATGCAGACGATGAACGTGATGACTCGGACTCACTCGTCGCCAGCGATAACAGCTCAAGTGACGATGCCAGCGACGATGACGAGGTCGCAGATCTCAACGACTCCTCCTCGTCCGAGCAGGACAATTCGAACGCCAGCACTGACGACGATGATGCGGCAAATGATGATGACGATGCCGATCTGAATTCGACTGGCTCGAGTTCGTCTGATGACGAGGATGCCTCCGTCGAAGACGACGATGACGCAGCAGATGATGACGACGCATCGGATCGGGACGATAGCGGGTCTCGCTCATCCGATGATGACGATGCCGATCTGAACTCGACTGGCTCGAGTTCGACTGATGACGAGGATGCCACCGTCGAAGACGACGATGATGCAACTGAAGATGAAGATTCGGACGAAGCTGAACGCCAGGACGCAGCAGACTCCGAGAAGAAGAACGGGGCAGGGTCATCCGACAAGAAGGATGACGACGACAAGAAGACCCAGGATCGTGATGACCGCGTCGAGAACAGCGACGACGATGATGAAGAGAAGAAGACGCGTAAACCATCACGAACTGATCGAATTTTCGAGCGGTTCGCCGACCGTTTCAGCATCGAAAGCGCGGCGTGATCTCCGGCTCCCTCTGCGGGAGCCGATTGCGTCAACCGTCAGTTCGGCCCCGACCTCGCCAGAATCGCGGACCAACCATCGCCCCAACAATCAGCAGGAAGCCGACAAGAGAGCCAAACGCGCTCAATAACTCCAGACGCCCCTGATAGCTGACCGCAACTTCAGACACTGATTCATCCACCGGAAACGCCCGGATCCCACTGTTGGCCTGCAGAAGCGGGAGATCATCGCCGTCAGCCGTGGCACTCCAACCGGGGTAGCTACCCTCGGAAAGCACCACATAGCCTGCTCCATCAACATCCACCGACAGCTCGATGCGTTCTGGTGAATAGCTGACGAACTCAACATCTCCACTGGCCGAACCATCGACATCGACCGGGACTTTATCGAGCAGCACGGTCTCCGCTGGATCCAGATCACCCTGCTGAAACACATCGAGATGCAATTCGGGATCGAGTTCTGTCGCATCGGACACGAACCATGCCCTCGGCAGTGGATCTTCACGGCCCCACAGCTGATTTCCGGAAGCACTCTCCATAATCAGATCGAAGCCCTGGGGACTCGTCTCCGAATCTCCGGGCTGGACAACGTAATAGATGTTCAGCGCATCGTAGCCCGGGTTACTGCTTTCGCCCGAGAGAACGTTGACCAGGTTGGTATAGGCCGCTGGTTGCATCGGATCGAACACTCCGCGAGCGACGTGCAACTCGTCGAGCATCCCGAAGTTCGGCATGAGCCCTTCATGGCGGACATCGAGCCGGAACGGCCCATTCTCATCCCATTCATCCTGAAGAACTGCTGTGATCTCTGGATCGCGGTAGCCTGCGGTCAGATCCTGCCCGGTCGGATTGAACGGCATCGTCGCAGAGAACAGATCGAGCACCAGAATACTGATCAGGATCAGTCCGACGATCGCCCCACGCACCAACCCACGCTGGATCAACCAGAGAGCTGCCGCCAGAAGCGTCAGGTACAACAGCATCATCCAGAGGTTGTCGACCGTGATCACCGGACGGTTTGGCGGATCGTTCACGCCAAGAATCTGCGTGTAGAAGAACGGCAGAATCAGCAAGCCGGTGGCCCCGATAATCACCACCAGAATCCGGTTGGTGCGAGCGAGAAGCGGAGCGGGGTTCAACGAAACGGTGGAAAGCCGCGCCGAGAGGTCCGATATCGCCAATCCGGCCAGGATCGCAACCGCCAGGTTCATGAAGATATAGGCGCGTGCCGGCGCCCGCACCAGATCGAAACCGGGAACGAACTGGTAGAACCAGCCATGCAGAGGTGCCGCTGGGCCAACCGCGTACACAACCGCCAGCAGACCGAGAATCGCGAAGAAGATCCGGGGAGCACTCGGTCGTAGCACAACACCCAGAACAGCGACCACGAGCGCTGTGACGCCCATGTAGCCCCAGATCTCGCCGCTGGAGAACACACCCCAGAAGTCGTTCGGGTTACTGCCGTAGACGGTGGGCAGAATCAGTTGGAGCAGCGAGACCGGCTGCACACTGAACTCACTCGCTTGCTCGATGCTGAGGGTGGCGCGAACCGAGCGTTGTGCCAGTTGCAGTGAAGGGATAATCATTGGAGCGGCCAGCAGAAGTCCGGCACCGATTCCACCACCGAACCGGATCACGGCAAACATTCCCGGACGATTCCAGATCGACCGAAACGCCGCCGAGTTGTCGACGGGTACCACTTCGGAACCCACGCCAGGAATCCGGAACCCCGCTCGGGACGCCATCAGGAACACCCACCAGAGCCCAATCCCCACCAGGCCGAACAGCAGCGTCTGCTGGTGCCCGCCGCTCGCCATCAGGAACGTCAACACGGCCAGTAGCGCCGCGCCAGGCCATGTCGGTCGGTCGGTGAGTCGCCCGGTCGCCCAGAACAGCCAGGGAAGCCATGCTGCTGCGGAGATCATCGAATAGTGTCCGAGATGGGCCACGAAGAACCCGCCGTAGGCGAACAGCAACCCGCCCGAGACTGCGCCGATTCTCCCGGCACCTAGCCAGCGGAGCAGCAGATAGACCCCGGCCGAGGCGATCAGGTAGTGTAGTATCGCCAGGAGCTCCATTGCCGCGTAGGTAAACGGCTGAGCAATCAGATAGGCGATCAGATTCGGTGGATAGAGGACCGCTGCCTGGAAATTACCGAGGTGCGGCATTCCGCCATGCAAATGCGGATTCCAGAGCGGCAACTCTCCGCTGGTTATCCGATCGGCTGAATAGGCATGCAGCGTGAAGAAGAAGGAACTGAGGTCGCCGCCACCCATAGGAATATGAGCACCAGTAAACAGTGGCCGCCAGAAGAAGAGCACATTTCCGGCAAGGAGCCCGAGAACGACCAGGAATCGCGGGAGATACTCTGGATATGCTTCCCGACGGCTGACCACCCACCATCCGGCAATCGCCAGAACCAGCAGGACAATCAGAATCACTGGCAGGGAGAGCAGACCCTCGCTCCGCGGCGTCAGGTCAACACTAGCCTGCACGACCAGCACCCTGGTCGCTCAGCGGTGAAACAGTGGAACCAGTTCGCTCCCGGCTACACGTTGAAGAGGAAATGCACAACGTCGCCATCCTGCATGACGTAGGTTTTGCCTTCACGGCGGAGCGCTCCGGCCTTTCTCGCCTCGGCCCAGCCATTGGCTTCGATCAGATCGTTGTAGCCGACGATCTCTGCCCGGATGAACCCGCGCTGAATGTCGGAATGAATCTCACCGGCGGCCTCGACCGCTGGCGTGCCCCGGCGAATCGTCCAGGCCCTGTTCTCATCTTCACCGACAGTGAAGAACGACATCAACCCGAGCAGATCGTAGGACAGGCGAATCACTCGTTCCCGGCTGACCTGCTTGATGCCGATATCGGATAGGAACATCTCGGCATCCTCGGTATCGAGCTGAGCAATCTCCGCTTCGATCTTTCCGGCCAGCGCGTCGATCACCACGCCTTCACGCCCGAAGTCTTCCTGCGCTTTGGCGATCATCTCGTCGGCTGGCCCACCGAGTTGATTCTCGTCGACGTTCAGCAGGATCAGCATCGGTTTCTCGGTCAGGAAGCCGAATCCGCGGATCAACCGGCTATCTTCGGGGGTGAGCTGGACATCGCGTACCCAGCCACCGTTCTCGAGCGTCTCCTGCAACTGCTCCAGAATAACGCCTTCACGCTCGGTGTTATCCCGCTCGGAACCGCGCAACTTGTTGATCTGGTCCTTGATTCGCGCCCGGCGTCGTTCGATCAGCCCGAGATCGGAAAATGTCAGCTCCATGCGCAAGGTCTCGATGTCGCGCATCGGATCGATCGATTCCTCCGGGTGCGCCACCGAATCATCCTCGAACGCCCGGACAACGTGAACCAGCGCCGCAGCCTGGCTGAGATAGCCAAGGAGACGACCACTCATCCCCTGTTCGGAGACACCTTTCGTGAGGCCGGCAACATCGTAATACTGCACCTCAGCGGGAACGATTCGCTTTGGCTTGAACATACCGTTGAGGATGTCCAGCCGTTCATCCGGGACCTTGACAGTAGCCAGGTTCGGCTCGTCCTCACCCGACGAATACCCGCCAGTTTCCGCAGTCGCCTGCGTCAGTGCGTTGAAAACAGTCGTTTTCCCGCTCTGTGGCAGTCCCATGATTACCAGTTCGAGACCCATCCATCGCTCCCAGCACTTCGTTGCAGCATAATTGAATGTCCCGGCGTGAACCGGCACACTGTCCGACACAGGTTTTACCACTTAAGTCGAATACATGCCGTCAGCCAGCGATTCGGGACCAAATCTCCATCAGACAGCCATGACGTTCTTTGGGCAAACCGATTAAACTGAATGAAGGTCTGCTGTGCGTTCTCCAACAAGGATGGTCGGTCCAGCGTGAGGTCTCCGCGTCGTCTCATTCATCCACGTTCCATCGCCGGCTCAGCGCTGGCGCTTCTGGTCACGTCCATTTTCCATCACAGCTGGAAGAACCAGCAACGCGGTACGACACGACACGGGATGCTCGACATGGCCTGCCACTTCGGAACTGCCTGTGCCGTCACGCTTCCGGTACTTCCAAACACCGAGTACAAGCGGGAGTTCGGTCTGGTTGCGATAGGCAGTGCGGTCACCCTGGATCTGGATCATGTGCTGGCCGCGCGGTCGCTCGAAGTCAACAGCTGGATGACCATGCCGAGTCGCCCGCCGACCCACTCGGTGGCGGCGATGATCGGCCTCGCCTGGCTGGTGGAACTTGTTGCACCCGGAAAACGCCTCTGGCTGGCCGTCTCACTCGGGGTTGGTTCGCATCTGTTGCGCGATCTAGCCACAGGAGGAGCGCCACTCTGGCACCCGAAGCGCGTCATCACCTGGCCGGCATCGCTCGTCGCTGCCACGCTGCTGATTCTCACCGCCTCAGCCTGGTTCCTCGCAGGGCTGCCGATCCGGAAGCGCTCGATCATTGCGCCAAAACGACCGCTCCTGCAGTTCGCTCACCGCATGAACACAGAACAATCCCGTCGTGCTGCCGTCAAA
>SLFF01000067.1 GCA_007124395.1 Thermomicrobiaceae bacterium
GTCAGTTTCGTCGCTGGGCAACTGATCCGAATGGGGATGCCGTTCCCGTATCGGTTCGTTCCTGTTCAGAAGGATTCCCGAATTTCGAGCACACCCTCGGGAACCTGGCGCAGGAGGCGACACTTGGCAGAAGCGCTTGCCGCCTGTTCCCGGCAGCTGAGTCAGTTACCGCGTCAGCCGCGTTGATTCGGACCGAGCCCGGCATAACCCACTGTGGAGATCCGGAATGCGTTCAATGCCCGCACGCCATTGCCGGTGGCCCGATTCTCTAGTTCTGGGCTCAGGCGGGCTCGCTCCCACCCTGTCGCGCTGAATCAACGGAATGACTGATCAGATCCGGATCGGACCGGGTCCGGGATCGATTGACTCTGGTGAGCGACCCGCTATTGACTCCACCCGGCCAACGAGCCAGAACGCGAGAAGCATCGCCGCAACGATGGTCAGAGTCCAGTCGGGCGTGGGAATTGACCACTGTGCGTCGGCGATGTTTCGCAAGCTGACCACGAACCCACCGATCACCGATGGAACCGCGATCCGCATCAACGTGCGTGAGGGCGATCCCGGCTGTAACGCCACGGCCAGCACCACACCGGCCCCGACGAGCGCCAGCACGGCAAACCAGCTGTTCCCGGTGATCCAGATCAGCAGGAATCCAGCGCTCACGATGATCAGATTCAGAAAACAGGCGAGAAACGTCCGGGCAATCGGTCGATCATGACCGGAGTTCAGCGCGGCATATCCGGTGCCCCCGAATACGATTCCCACGACAAACACGAGCGCAGCAGCCTGTTCGATTCCAGAAAATGGTTGCTCCGTCACCACAGTCATCCCGAAGCGATCTCCGAGAAACGAGAGCACGGCCAGCATCGCCAGCACCTGTGATGAGCCGATCGCGAATACCGGGGTCATGCGTTTGTTGGAGCCGGAACGTGCCCGCTTTCCTGCTGACGATCTGCTCATGCTGCTGCTACCCCTTTTGTTCCGCTTTTTGCACCGCGGGAGCATCTGCTCCTGCCAGTTCTGAACGTGCTAAGATGGCGAAGGTTTCTATACCGTCAATTGGTGAGTATGTCACGTTTTAGCTCCAGGGTTCCGGAATCGACGACGACCGAGGTCGAAGCCGTCCCACTAACGACGACTCGATCCGGGGCAATAGACACTGAAACATGCTCAACGGCATCGAACGGAGAATAAGACATGACAGCCGGGGCGATCGACGGAAATGGCCCGAACCAGCGACTGGATGCGGATAGCGAGCGCAGAATCGGACGTTTGCGTCCGTACAACCTGATTGTCGGGCTGGTACATCTTGCTCAGGCGATCGTTATTCTGGCGCTGAGTAACGATTTCTCTCTGCCGCTCACCGGCACGTTCGGCGCTGGCGAACCCGGTGCCGGATTTCTGGAGCCAGAAGTTCTCTGGAACGTGCCGATCGGGCCACTGGTGGCGCTGTTCCTCTTTCTCGCTGCCCTCGATCATCTGCTGATGGCAACGCCCGGCATCTGGCAATGGTATTCGGCGAATTTGCGCCGGAATATCAACTACGCCCGGTGGTGGGAGTACATGTTCAGCGCCTCGATCATGATTGTGCTCATCGCCCTGATTACCGGGGTGAGCGATACCGGGGCGATCATTGCCATCGCTGGTGCCAATGCGGCAATGATCTTCTTCGGGCTGGATATGGAGATCTTCAATCGGGACCGAAACAACGTGAACTGGACACCGTTTCTGCTCGGCTGCGTCGCCGGTATCGTTCCCTGGCTCGTCATCGGCTTCCAGTTTATCGGCGCTGAAACACGGCTACCCGAGGGTGAGTCGGTCCCCGGCTTCGTGTACGGGATCGTGATCTCGCTCTTCATACTCTTCAACAGCTTTGCGATCAACATGGTCTTGCAATACAAGAAGGTGGGGCCGTGGCGAAACTACCTGTTCGGCGAGTCAGCCTATATACTGCTCAGTCTGACGGCCAAGACCGCGCTCGCCTGGCAGGTCTTCACTGCGACGCTCATCGACTGATCTGCCCTGTCCCGAGTTGCAAGTGTGTTCTCACCGGGAACCACCCGTCACAGGAAGTGGAGATTGATTGACTGACGACTCGCCAATGGTCACTTCGCCGGAACTCAAACTGGCGATCGAGCATCTCGAAATCGCCGGTTCACCGGTCTGCCTGCACGCCTCGCTCAAAAGTTTCGGACATGTTGAAGGCGGCGCTGATGCGGTTATCGACGCATTTCTCGCCGCTGGATGCACCTTACTGGTGCCAACGTTCACCGAGATGCAGCTGGAAGTCTTGCCGGGTCCGGATCAGATGATCGAACGGAATGGCTGGGACGTCATCGAAGCGCAGTCGCTTCCCGAGCGCACGGAGACGGTCTTCTCATCAGACCTGAACCTGATCGATGACCGGATGGGACAGATCCCGCGGGCGGTGCTTCGTCGCCCTGAGCGGGTTCGAGGGAATCACCCGCACAACTCGTTCGCGGCGATCGGTCCGCAGGCACAATTGCTGAATGAAGAGCAGGCCTGGGATGATGTCTACGCACCGCTCAGAGAGCTGACCAGGCAGCGAGGCTTCGTCCTGCTGGCCGGTGTTGGTCTGAACCGGATGACGATTCTGCATTTCGCCGAAGTACTTGCCGGGCGTCGGCTGTTTCGACGCTGGGCAACCGGGACAGACGGCTCGGCCGTGGCTGTTCCGGTTGGATCATGCTCCGAGGGGTTCCCGAACCTGGAACCGGTACTGGGAATGCTGGCGCGGGAGACGACCGTCGGCACCAGTTTATGGCGCCTGTTTCCGGCAGCCGAAACCGTCACCACCTCAGCCGCATTGATCCGGACCGAACCGGAAATCACGCACTGCGGAAACCCGGAATGTGTGCGCTGTCCGCACGCGATCGCCGGGGGACCGAAGCTGTAGGGCCCATATTGTGTCAGCAGAGTGTTCAGGCTGACTCGCCCGAAATCGAGTGCGCTTCGTCAATGGCGTCGGTCATCCTCATGCTGCGTCCCGTCTCGTAGCAATCACCATACGTCTCCTCATCGAGTTGCTTCTGGGTGGACTCTATACCGCGCTCAAGCATGACTCTGGTGATCGGAATCGGGATCGCGCCGGTGAAATCGCTCATCGACTCTACAAAGCCCGCCAGTCTCGCGGCACGCTCGTACTCTCCCACCTCCGCGGCGATGAAGACGAGGTTGGCAAGCCAGTTGATCAGCAACCAGCGGGCGCCGATCCGCTGACCGGCTTCCAGTCCTTTTCGCAGTCGTTGCAGCGCTGCTTCGGGATCTCCTTCGCGGAGCGATAGCACACCCAGAAGCCCGTGAATCAGACAGATGCCTTCCGGGTATTCGATGCGCTCCCGGATCTCCAGGCTGCGTTCATAGTGCTGGCGCGTCGCTTCCAGATCATCCCGTATGAACGCCGCCAGCCCGAAGAGATGCTCATCCCAGGCAATGATCCAGGAATCGTCCAGATCCAGAGCGATCTCCAGACTCCACGTGGCGTAGCGATCAGCTTCGTCGGCGTCACCATCAAAGTATGCAACCCGGCCGAGTAGATGCAGGATCCAGGATTCCCACCATCGATCTGCTGCCGACTGAGCCAGCTCCAGCCCCTCGTTGAGATAACGGAGTGCGGCTGCAGAGTCCTGCTGAATGTGTGCGAACCAGCCCACCCCGGCCAGCAATTTCATTCGCGTGATCGATGGAGGTGATGGCTGCTCCAGCGCCCGTATCAACCAGGAGCGCCCCTCGGTTACGTATCCGCGCGTTTCCCAGAACCAGGTCATCGAGGCGACCATGCGCATTGTCCGATCCGGATCACTCTCCGATCGATGTAGCCACTCGAGCGCGCTCCGGAGGTTGGCGATGTCCACAGATAATCGTTCCAGCCATTCCACCTGCCCCGGCCCGCGTAACTCCGGCTCGGCTTGCTCCACAATGCGGAGGAACAGCGCTGCGTGATCCCCGGCTACCGCCTCGTACTCGTTCAGAATATGAAGCTGTTCCAGCCCAAACTCGCGCACGGTCTCCAGCATGGTGAATCGCACAGTGCCATCGGCGGCGGATAGCTGCTCGACCAGGTTGTCGTTGACCAGTCTCGACAGGCTTTCGACAGGGTCGACACCGGGAGGCGCCATCACCTCTGCTGCTTCAAGTGTCCAGCCGCCAATGAACGTCGACAGCCGGCGAAAGAACCGCTGGTCAGCGTCATCGAGCAGATCGTAGCTCCAGCCAATTGCTGCGCGCATCGTCTGGTGCCGGTCTGGAGAGTCCGCCAGTCCATCCGAGAGGAATCCGAGTCGATGAACCAGACGGGGAACGATCTGTTCCGGTGGCAACAGCTTGACTCTGGCAGCGGCGAGCTCGATAGCGAGCGGTAGTCCATCGAGGTAGGCGCAGATTCGCGAGACGGAGGCGCTATTTTCGTCGGTCAAAGAAAAGTCAGGGCGAACCTGGCGAGCGCGCTGAACGAACAACTGGATACCGGGGTAACTCTGCAGGCCAGTGAGCGTCCGGGTGCCGTCCCATTTGGGAAGCGCCAGCGGAACAACCGGGAACTCATACTCGGCACCGATCCGAAGACCTGCCCGGCTGGTAACGAGAATGTGCAGAGACGAGGTGCTGGACAGAAGCTCGGCGAGATCGGCAGCGGCCGATCGAAGATGCTCGGCATTATCCAGAATCAGCAGCATTTCTCGCTGCCCGAGAAACCGCAGCAGCCGGGATCGTGGCGTCTCCTGGTCACTGTCGCGAATCCCCAGTTGCTGGGCGATTGTCTGCAGCAGAAGTTCCGGATCCTGCGTCGACGCCAGTTCGATATAAGCGACCCCATCGGCGAACCGATCCTTCAGTGCGTGGCCAACCGCCTGTCCGATCCTGGTTTTCCCCACCCCACCCGGACCGGTAATCGTCACCAGTCTCGTATCAGGCTGAGTCACCAGGTTGATCACGGCGTTGACTTCGCGATCCCGTCCGATGAGCTGATTTGGCGGTTGGGGAAGCGACGGAGAGGGTGCGGTGTCCGATCGACGCATCGACAGTTGACGCCTTAACGTGCGCCATTCGTCTCGCTCCAGGTCGGTGAGTTCCAGCGCATCGGCGATCAGTTCCAGCGTGTCACGGCGTGGAGCCCGGATGATGCCGCGCTCGACGTCAGCAATCGTCCGGACGCTGATGCCCGCTCGCTCCGCAAGCTCTTCCTGCGTCAGGCTGACACGTGTCCGCCGTTCTCGCAGCATGGTTCCAAAGTCAGTTGACCCATTTGCAGGCATCATACTGCCCCGATCTTTTTCACAGGAGACGTAATCGATTCTAACAAGAACGTGCAGCACGAGGTTGCGCCAACATCTCTGCCCACAGGTTTGCGTGTTTATCCAATCCTGTGGGTGATTCCTGATGGAGTTTGAACCTTCAATCGCCGACTCTTGAAGCAGCTGTACAGCAAGGGGTCACCTGCAGACTCCGGGCGTTCGTGCCCGAAGCTACTGAATCGGTCGAGACGAACCTGGAGGAAAGAATGTCACATCTGACGCAACGTCTCGGAATGACGACTGGAATTGCGGCGGTTCTCTCCATAGCGCTGGTCGTGGCCATCGTCGCAGCGGCCATGACGGTCCGTGCGGGAAATCACGATGGTGATGACCTGGAGATCATCGGAGCCGACGTGGAGATGTATGCCGACGGGAACACATTTACCGACGAGTTCCAAGCCGAGTACCGGATCAAGTTCGGGGATTCCGATGAGCAGATGCCCGGACAGGCTGGAGAAGCGCCGCCATATCAGGATGGCGCCCGGGAGACCTTCTCCCGCCTGGTCAATGACGGCAGCAACGTTCATATCGGGCAACTGACGTTCCAGCCAGAAGACAATGGCGAGATCGGCGGCGTAGGCTGGCACACCCATCCTGGGCCGTTCATCGTCGCCGTTACCGAAGGCGCATTGACCGTTACCTGGGAGCACGACTGCGAGCCCCGAACCTATGA
>SLFF01000272.1 GCA_007124395.1 Thermomicrobiaceae bacterium
CCACCGATGATCCGCAGCTGCTCGGTGTCGGTCTCCCACGTCGGCATATCAGCCGACCAGAAATCGCCGGGCTCATAGAAGGATGCCTCTGGCATGGTCGCTTCCCGGTTGTAGGTCAGGGCACTTCCGACCACCTGCATGAAGGGGAGAACGGCCAGAATGGAGCTCTCCCGGACAACGGTTTCGATAACGCCGCGCAGCATCATGTCTTGCGTCAGTTTGGCTGCTTCTGACTTGGTCGTGGTCATTCAAATGTCCTCTCAGGTCTGTCTAGCGCGAAGAAGATTTCGTGGGGTCGTGCTATCAGTCAGTCTGACGTCGCAGGCCCTCGCTGATCTTGCCGAGCGGTGAGAGTGTTTCCATCTCCTGAATCATCGCCGCCCGTTGTCCTGGCTGAGCAGCCACCGGTGGTGCGATGGGCCGGATCGTCTGACTGGCGATCCGCTGGTAGGCGTCTCTGGCGGGCTGGATCGAGGTCATGAGCTCATCGAAGGTCCCTCCGGCGATCATCTCGGGAACGACGTCCGGATGGGCTGCAATGATCAGATCACGCACCTGACCCAGATCGACCGTTGGAATCTGATCGCCGGTCTCTGGATCGCCGGCTGGCTCAGGAGCGGGTGCTTCTTCAGTAGTGGATTCAGCCGGGGTTTCGCTGACGAATTCGTCGGTCATCTGCTGGATCCTTTCTAGAGATCAACGCCCATCAACCGCATCAATACCTCGAGGAGGATTGCGGCGATGATCAGCGTGATCAGTTGATTGATGCGATGTTTCACGTCGCGGACTTCGTCTCTCAGGGCGCGGACCATCTGACGGGTGACCGCTTCATAGGTCGAGCCCGGCCCGGGTTCACCGAGCTTCTCTGGGTCAGTGGTTCCGGGGTTCCGGGAGACGAGGGATCGCAGGCGGGAGCCATTCCGCAACTCCTGTCGATCCGGGGCATCAGGGGTCATCGGTTTTCATCTCCCAGTCCTAGCTCCAGGAGTACCTGGGTGAGCGCTTCGGTCAGTCCTTCGGCCTGGTCACCCTGTACCTGTCGCTGGGCACGGGTTGCCCGGACCAGGGCGTCGACGATTCTCGGGATGCTGGCTGCCAGGCGGCGGGGATCTTCTTCGCTCTCCAGCACGCGGGCCAGAACCAGGCGCAGTGCGCCGATCTCGTCGTCGAGCGGCGGCGCTCTGTCCTGTTCCGGTACCCCGGCTCTCAGCAGAATGCTGGCGATCCGGCGGCTGACCAGCTCGTCGGTCACATCGCCCTGACCGTTAACTGCTCGATCGAGCACCGTCTGATGAGATCGGCAGAAATCACCCCCGCGCATCGCCCAGGCCCTGCATCCAGATCGCTGGCATGCACGACTCTCTGGCATGTGGCTCCTCTCATTCAGTTCACGGCAGGGCGTTTATCCCTGTACCTCTACGAACACATCGAGAGGGCGAGTCCACGACATGATTTTAGAACATGTGTTCTTATTCGTGCGACAGCGGTACCCCGGTTGCCGGTATTGCTGATTGAGACAACTGGGACCGAAAGGGGGGTGTTGTTTCAATTAATCCCATGCACAATTACCGAACAAGGCTGTACAGCATGCGGCGTCGATGCTGATGTATGAGCATCGATGCGTTCAGGAAATCCTCTGATGAGCCGGGATCACAATCGATCTGCACCGCCTCAGCAGGCACCGCCAGAGCTGGTGAGTGCACTACTGAATGCGTATTCTTCTCCGGCATTTGAGCGCTTCACCCGGCTTGCAACCCGGTTGACTGGTGTGCCTATCACCATGCTCGGATTTGTGCATGGTGATCAGATGCAACTGCTCGCCGCCCATGGCACGTCCGAACTCATCCAGCCGCACTCATCTATCCCCCGCGCTCAGTGCTTCTGCCAGACTGTCGTTGAACAGCAACAGCCGCTCTCAGTGCCTGATACGGAAGATTCCGAGGTTGGCCGGAATTGCTGGATCGTTGCCAGAACCGGGATGCGCTCGCTCCTCGCGGTTCCTGTGACCCTTTCGGGAGGCGTGACGTTCGGCTGCCTGGCCGTTGCCGACGTGGCTCCGCGCGCGTGGTCGCCGGAGGATATTGCCAGCCTGGAAGACCTCGCCATCCTCGTTGCTGATGAATTTGAGCGACAGCTGCCGCTGGATCCAGCAATATTGTCCGAATCAGCTGTCCAGCGGGACCAGACGAGTAAAGAGCGGTTACTGGATGCGATCGGTGAAGGCATCTATGCCGTTGATGGTGATGGATACTGTCAGTTCATCAACCGGGCCGGAGCAAACATGCTCGGGTATGACCCAGAGCAGATGCTTGGCCAGCAAATGCACCAGCTGGTGCACCATAGTTACCCGGATGGCACCCCGATGCCGCGATCAGAGTGCACTGTTGTTCAGGCGATGCTCGATGGCGATGCACTCAATGTCTCGGAACAGGTTTTCTGGCGCCGCGATGGATCACCGGTCCGTGTGGAGCTGACGGTTTCCCCGGTTATCGATCAGGGAGAAGTCACCGGAACGGTGGTCCGGTTCAGTGCCGTCTCTGAACGACAGCGGCAGCAGGAATTGCTGCGTCAGAGTGAGGTGCGCAAGAGTGCGATGTTCGAGGCCGCACTCGATTGCATCATTTCCATCGACCATACCGGGCGGGTGATCGAGTTCAACTCCGCCGCCGAGCGTACCTTCGGGTATTCCCGGGAGCACGCCATCGGCAGCATGATGGCGGACCTGATTATGCCCGCCGAGTTCCGGGAACTCTGTCTGGAATCGTTCTGGGAACACCTGCAGACCGGTGAATCGTCCATGCTGGGGCAGCGCGTAGAGCGTCCGGCCATGCGCGCTGACGGGTCGATCATCGAGACCGAGATGTCCGTCACCCGGATCGATCTGCCAGGACAAGCGCAGCCCATCTTTACCGCCTATCTCCGGGACATTACCGGGCGTCGGGCCGCCGAGCGTGAGATCCACCGATTCCAGCATATGGTCGATTCCGTTGGCCAGGTTGTTATAGCCAACGACAACACCCCGGAGCGCCTGATCACCTACTGGAACAAGTCGGCTGAAAAGGTTCTCGGCTGGCGGTCGGAAGAGGTCGTCGGTAAGAGGTTTTACGACATCGTTCCCGCACCAGATTTCCAACCGGATGTTCAGACAATCGGTGCGCGCGTTCGGCAGGGACAGACCTGGCACGGTGAGTTCTGGATGCGTCACCGGGACGGCCGGACTATTCCGGCGCTGGCGTCTGTGTCACCGATCTTCAACGATGATGGTGAACTGCTCGGCGTCGTGGGAGCCTTTTCCGATATTACGGACATCAAAGACGCTGAGCGTGAGATCCGGCTGTACAAGCACATTGTCGATGCGGTTGGCGAGTCTGTCGTTGCGTCCGACATGGACCGCAAGATCTTCTATGCCAACCGGGCTGCCGAACAGGCACTGGGCTGGTCGATCGATGATGTCCGGGGCAAAGACATTCGTGATGTGATCCCGGCGCCAGAATATCGGGATCAATCAACCTGGATTGGCACGGAGGTGCGATCGCGTGCCGAAACGATTTCCGCCGAGTTCGAGCTCCAGCGAGTTAACGGGGAGATCTTCCCGGCACTCGTGAACCTCGCCCCGATCGTGGGTGACGATAGCGAGCTAGTTGGCACGATCGGCATTTACACCGATATCACTGACCTGAAAAAGACTGAGCGTGAGATCCGGCTCTACAAGCACATGACGGATGCAGTCGGCCAGGCACTGGTTGGTAATGATCTGGATCGCACGATCACCTACTGGAACCGCGCGGCCGAAGACATGATGGGCTGGGCGGCGGAAGAGGTCATTGGGCGCAAGTTCATCGATGTCGTACCCCCGGACGAGGCGAAGCCGCAGGTCCAGGAGATCGGCCGATTTGTTCGCGAGGGCAAGAGCTGGTCCGGCGAGTTCCAGCTCAAGCGCAAGTCTGGCGAGATATTCCCGGTGCTGTTGAGCGTGAGCCCAGTGCTGGATGACGACGGCAACGCGATCCAGATTATCGGCGCCTACACAGACATCAGCGAACTCCGCCAGCGCGAGAAAGACGTCCAGTTTTTCAAGGACATTGTTGCAGCGATCGGTGAGGCCGTTGTCTCGACCGACTGGGACGGCAAAATTCGCTACATCAACAGTGCGGCCGAAGAGATACTCGGCTGGACCTCGGAGGAGTTGTTGGGGCGTCCTCTGGTGGAAACGATCCTCGATCCGGAGCATCTCGATCGTGGCCGGAACATCGCATCCCATGTCCGCAAGGGCAATACATTCTCTGGCGAATTCGGCCTGATCCGGAAAGATGGGAGGAAGTTTCCGTCCCTGATCAGCGTGGCGCCGGTCACTAACGAAGCTGGTGAGATAAACAGCATCATCAGCGTGTTCCGTGACATCACCGATCTGAAGCAGGCGCTGGATGAGAACCGCTTCTTCAAGAACGTCGTCGATGCTGTTGGGCAGGTCGTCATCGCCAACGATCTCGAGCGCAACATCACCTACTGGAACCGGGCGGCGGAGCAGATCCTCGACCGCCGTGCCGAAGATGTTCTGGGAATCGATGCGTTGTCCGTGGGGCCAACTCCACATTTTCTCGATTCGATGCTCGAGATCTCTGCCCAGGTACGACATGGGAAGACCTGGACCGGAGAGTTCCCCCTGCAGCACCGTGATGGTCGTGAGATCCCGGCGCTCTCCACAATGAATCCGATCCTCGATGAGGATGGGGAGATCATCGGGGTACTCGGCGTTCACACCGACATTCGAGAAATCAAGCGTACCGAGGAAGACCTGCGCTTCCACAAACACATTGTCGATGCTGTTGGGCAGGCGGTGGTAGTGTCCGACTCGGCCGGATGCATCACCTACTGGAACAAAGCCGCGGAAGAGATCTATGGCTGGGCTCCCGAGGAAGCAATCGGGTCGCTGGTCTACAATCTTCTTCCCGTGGAATCTGACCGGGATCGTGCCATCGATGTGACACGTAACGTATCCAGCGGGCAGATCTGGAGCGGGGAGACCCGGGTTCGTCACCGGAATGGAACCGAGTTCCCGGCATACTTTACGGTCTCTCCAATCCGGGATTCCAGCGACGATATCGTTGGCATCATCGGTGTCTCACACGATATCAGCGATCGAAAAGAATACGAAAGACAGATCGAATTTCACCGAATCATGCTGGATGCCGTTGGTCAGACCATTGTGACCACTGATACCAACCGGGTCATTACCTACTGGAGCAGGGGCGCCGAGCATGCACTGGGCTGGACGGCCGAGGAGGTCCTCGGGCGCCCGATTGCCGAGATTGCTCCGGCTGTAAACCTCAAGGAAGAAGCGGCCGAGCTGCATCGGAAAGTCAGGTCCGGAGAGACCTGGACCGGTGAATTCCCGATCCGCCGGAAAGACGGCAGCCTCTTCCCGGCCGTGGTCAGTCTCGCCCCGGTAACACTGGCTGATCAGGGGGTCGTCGGGGTTATTGGCGTCTACACCGATGTCTCGGAGCTCAAAGAGACCGAAGCCGAACTCCGGCTCCACAAGCACATGCTGGACGCGGTGGGCCAGGCTGTGTGTGCCACAGACGAGACGCTCACAATTACCTACTGGAACCAGTCCGCTGAGGAGCTCTATGGCTATCCGGCAGCAGAGGCAATCGGCCAGAAATTGCTCAATTTTCTGCCGCCAGGAAGCCCGGGCCTTATGCAGGCGGTCGAGGCGATCGAGATCGTCTCCCGGGAAGGCGACTGGACTGGCGAGATGTTCACCTATCACAAGGATGGGACAGAGATAGCTGCGCTGGTCAGTATCAGCCCGATCCTCGGTGAGCATGGCCGGCAGTCGGGTCTGATTGTGTCAATAGCCGATATCTCGGCCCGTCGCAAGATCGAGCAGGCGCTTCAGGAGTCCAACGAGCAGATCACCGAGATTCTCGAGACGATGGGCGATGGCTTCGTCTCGCTCACCCGGGACTGGACGATCACCTACGTGAACCGCCAGGTGGAGCATATCTCCGGCGCCCATCGAGACGATCTGCTGGGCAAAGATTTCTGGGAGATGTTTCCCGATCCGCCGGAATTGCCGTTCTATCGGGCATTTGACCTCGCATTCGAGACCGGTGAACCAGTGGACATTACAGACTACGATCCCCAGCTCGGGATGTGGCTCGAAGTCCATGCCACACCTTCCCGCGATCAACTGTCGGTGTTTGTTCGAGATGTCACCGAACGCCGCGAGCGTGAGATCGCCCTGCGTGAGGCCGAAGAGCGTTTTCGCTCGCTGGTCGAACAACTTCCCGCCGTCACCTACATTGCGGATCCTGACGACATCGGGAAGCTAAGCTACGTCAGTCCGCAGGTCGAATCAGTATTCGGGTACACGCACGCAGAATGGTTGAGCGACGGAAGCTTTGCCCAGGAGATTGTTCATCCGGACGATCGAGCCTATGTGATCTCGGAAGATGAAAAAACCAATGCTGGGCAGCGTGATCGGTTCGTCATGGAGTACCGGCTCCGGGCAGCAGATGGCGCCTATCGATGGGTTCGGGATGTTGCCACACTGATCCACAGTGCCGAAGGAACGCCGCTCTACTGGCAGGGCCTCTCATACGACATTACTGACGAGAAGCGGTCAGAGCGAATTATTCGCGAGAGTGAACAGCGGTTCCGCTCACTGTTCGATAACCATCCAGATGCGGTGTTCTCTATCGATCATACGGGCTATGTGCTGAGCGCCAACCCGAAGTTCGAGGAGTTAAGCGGAGTCTCCGCTCGGCAACCCGGTCTGGTGAAGTTCGTGGATCTGGTCGTTCCGGAGGATCAGGAGCGTGTTGCCGAGCGGTTTGTGGAGACACACCGGGGTATTCCGCAGGATTTCCGGGCCGGTATGTTCGATCCGCATGGCAAACGGCTGGAATTGAGCCTGACCACCATTCCGATCAGTGTTGATGAAGACATAGTCGGGGTGCATGTCGTGGCGCAGGACATCACGCTGCACCAGGAGCTGGAAAACCAGCTGGCTCATCAGGCCTATCACGACGCGCTCACCGGGTTGCCCAATCGGAACCTCTTCCAGAGCCGGCTCGATGAACGGCTGGAGCAGTCCCGGGTTGATGAGAGCCGCTTCGCGGTGCTCTTCTTCGATCTGGATGACTTCAAGGTCATCAATGACAGCCTCGGGCACTCGGCCGGAGATCAATTGCTCATAGAGGTCGCCAGCCGGGTCCAGACTTGCATCCGGTCCAATGATCTGCTGGCCCGGCTCGGTGGCGATGAGTTTACGTTGCTGCTGGAGAGTATCGATGATGAGCATGAACCTCGCCTGATTGCGAAGCGAATCGCCGAAGTGCTGGAGGATTCGTTCGATATCGAGGACCATGAGGTTTTCGCGACCACCAGTGTCGGCATCGCCATCGCCGATGGCAGTGCCCCCGGGTCCGACGACGTTCTGCGCAATGCGGACCTCGCCATGTATGAGGCCAAGAACTCTGGCAAGAACCGCTTCGCGCTCTTCGAACCGAGCATGAACTCCCGGGCGTGGCGCCGGCTGACACTGGAGACGGAGATCCGGCGTGGTATCCCGAGGGATGAGTTCGAGGTCTACTATCAGCCGATTGTCGATCTCGGAACTGGCGAACTCGTCGGCGTTGAGGCACTGGCGCGCTGGAATCATCCAGATCGTGGGTTCCTGACTCCCAATGAGTTCATCTCGGTCGCCGAGCAATCCGGGCTGATCCTTCCGCTCGGACGGTGGATCATTCGTGAGGCAACCGCTCAGTTGCGGGAATGGCAATATCTGATGCCGGACGGTCAGCCGCTCCGGTTGAGCCTCAATCTGTCACCGAAGCAGTATCAGCATCCCAACCTGATCGAAGAGTTGACCCGGACGCTGAAGTCGGTTGATTTCGATCCCAGCCTGATTACCCTGGAGATCACTGAGAGTATCGCCATGGATGATTCCCCGGAGACAATGGAGACGCTGCAACAGCTGAAAGATGTTGGCGTGCAGCTGGCACTCGATGATTTCGGAACCGGGTTCTCCGCGCTCAGTTATCTTCGCCGGTTCCCGATTGACATCATCAAGATCGATCAGTCGTTCGTTGATGGGCTGGGTGAGGATTCGGAAGATTCCAGGATTGTGCGGGCCGTCATGGCGGCGTCTCTGGCAATGAATCTTCACGTGACTGCAGAGGGCGTCGAGACGCGCAAGCAACTCGATATCCTTCGTGAGCTTGGCTGCCATTTTGGTCAGGGGTATCTGTTCGCCCGTGCCTTGACGTCAGAAGAGATGCAACGAATCATTGCTGAAGGAAACCACTCCTGGCAGGCATTGATATCACCAGGTCCACAAAACGATGAGACGAACGCCTGACGCAGTGCGCATCAGAGCAAATCACGCGTGCCTTCTTCGTTCAGTCCTGGACAGGGAGAATATATGCGGCAAGAAGGATGACAATGGATCAGGATCCACGCCTGGACGAAGCAAGAATTATGGAAATTCTGTCAGCCCCGAACAGGCTCAGAGAGCTGGAACGTCTCGGACTGCTCGATTCGTTCCGGGTGGATGCATTCGACCGGTTGACCAATCTCGCCGCTCGGCTTCTCGATGTTCAGACTTCGCTGCTCTCGATCATCGATGCTGATCGTCAGTTCTTCAAGAGCTCGGCTCACCGGCCGGATAAAGAGGACGAGGTCTCCGATCGGCCGCTCAGCTATTCATTCTGCAAGTATGTGGTTGGGACCGACGAGCCGCTGATTCTCGAGGATGCCGCCGAACATCCGGTTGTTCAGCATAATCTGGGTTATGCCGAGCTCGGGGTTCGTGCCTATGCCGGTTTCCCGGTACGATCTCGCAGCGGAGTGGTGCTGGGTTCCTTCTGTGTGCTCGATGAGACCCCGAGACACTGGAGTAGTGACGATCTGCAGACGCTCCGGGCACTCACGGATCTGGTCATCGACGAAGTTCGCCTGCGGGAAGTCATGATCGATCTGGCTAGAGAGCGCGAGGAACACACCGCGCTACTCGATGGCATGACTGAAGGCGTGATCGGGGTCAATCGTGAAGGCGAGTGCACCTTCGCCAACCCAACCGCCTTTACCATTCTTGGCTGGCCGGAGGATGAGCTCCGGGGATCCACGATTCATGGCGCATTTCACCACTGCTATCCGAATGGCGAGCCGCGACCGATCAGCGACTGTCCAATCACCGCTGCCAGTGTCAATGGAGATGATTTTCAGTCAGAGAGCCTGACCCTGTGGCATCGAGATGGTCACACCATTCCGGTGCAACTCGATGTACGGCCAATCCATATTGACGGCCAACTCCACGGAGCCGTAGTGGTCTTCACTGACCTGCGCGAGCGGATTGCCTCGCAAGAAGCGCTGCAGGCCGCAGAATCACGCCTGGAAATCCTGGTCAATGAGATGCCCGCGGTCACCTTTATTCATGGCCGTGCAGTAGAGGACGGATTGATCTTCATCAGTCCGCAAATCGAGTGGATGCTCGGCTATTCGCCCGATGAATGGGTTTCCAACCGGCAATTGCCAATGCAGCGTGTGCATCCTGACGATCGTGATCGAATCAGCGCCGTTCATCGCACCGCGATCGAGCAGGAACTCGATTTCGACGAGGAGTATCGCAAGATCTCACGGAATGGCGCCGTTGTATGGGTGCAGACCCGGAGCCGCCTTGTCTATGATGCAGATGGCAAGCCACTCTATCGCATGGGCATCATGAATGATATTTCCCATCTGAAGCGATTGGAACAGCGTCTCGAGAGCCAGGCCTACACTGACTCCGTGACCGGCTTGCGCAACCGCGCCTGGTTCATCAAGCAATTGCATGGGGTCGGTGACGCGAACGGGAGCGGCCTGAAAGATCGCCTGGCGGTGATCTTTTTCGACCTCGACGATTTCAAGGTGGTCAACGATTCGCTGGGCCATCAGGTCGGAGACATACTACTCTGGACCATCGGAGATCGGGTTCGTCAGGAGCTCCCGCCAACCGCCACTGTTGCCCGACTGGGTGGTGATGAATTCACCGTGCTCTTCGAATCGGTATCCAGTACCGAAGAAGTCCAGGAACTCGCCGAGCGTATTCTGCACGCGATTCGCCAGCCGTTCGAGTATGAGGGACGGAGCCTTCTGCCAGCGGCCAGCATGGGCATTGCCGTGAGTGAACCGGGAAGCACCGTTGATCCAGAGTCGCTGCTCACCGGTGCTGATCTGGCGATGTACGATGCCAAGTACGCCGGGAAGAACAAGATCGCACTCTTTCAGCCGCATATGAGCTCCCGGATGTGGGACCGGATGTCGATCGAGCTCGCGCTTCGGCGGGCGATCGAAAACGAGGAATTCGTTGTCCACTATCAGCCGATTTTTGATCTGGAGAGCGGAACAGTTCTGGAACTGGAAGCGCTGCTTCGCTGGCAGCCACCTGGAGAACCGCTGGTGTCACCTGGGGACTTCATTCCCGTGGCCGAGCAGACTGGCCAGATCATCGAGATAGGTCGCTGGACGCTGTTAGAGGCCACCCGGCAGGTCGCAGCCTGGCGCCAGGAACTCGATCTTCCCGAACTCAGGCTGGCGGTCAATCTTTCCTCTGTTCAGTACGAGCATCCATCGCTGTATCGCGATGTCATCCGTGCGCTGGAAGAGTCCGACCTTCCGGCTGACCGACTCACGCTGGAGATCACCGAGAGCTGGATGCTGCGAGGCACCGATGAGATCATCGAGACGCTGGCCGATCTTCGGAGTACCGGCGCTCGACTGGCAATCGATGACTTTGGCACCGGATTCTCGTCGCTTGGCTATCTCAGGCAATACACCGTTGACGCGTTGAAAATCGATCGATCGTTCATCGAAGATGTGGTTGTCAGCCCCGGTGATGCGGCGATCGTCCAGTCAGTGATTGCCGTGGCGCGGACGCTGAATCTCGATGTCACCGCCGAAGGCATCGAGACCGGTGAACAGGAAGAGGTCCTGCGCTCGCTCGGGTGTCACCACGGACAGGGGTTCTATCTGGCCCGGCCGATGCCTGCAGAGAATATGACCGAGTTCCTCACCCAGTGAACCCGTGACAGCGTCTAATCGCTGGCTGTGTTCTATAACAAGCCAGCGGCCTGGGCCTGATCGATCGTCGCCTGGGCCATCCGGATATTTGCGGCATCGATCATCTTGTTGTCCAGCTCAACGGCACCCAGACCGTTCCGATTCGCATCCTCGTAGGCCTCGATCACCCGCTGAGCCCAGGCGATATCGTCTGCCGACGGTGAGAACAGCTCGTTGGTCACCTCGATCTGCGCCGGGTGAATGCACCACTTGCCGTCATACCCCATTGCCCGGGCCATCAGGCAGCTCGTTCGATGCCCATCGGCATCACGGAAATTGGCGAACGGACCGTCGATAGCGCGGATGCCGGCTGCACGGGCGGCCGCCAGAATCCGGTGCATCACGTATTGATACCGGTGACCGGGGTAGACCGCATCCCACTCATCCATCACGCCGATCGAGGTCGAGGGCATCTGTACCGAGGCCGAATAGTCGCCTGGTCCATAGATCAGTGAGTTCAGCCGATCGCTGCTCTCGGCAATCGCCTCACAGTTGATCAGCCCCTTCGCGGTTTCGATCTGCGCTTCCAGACGAATGTGGCGCTCCTGACCGATCCCCCGCTCGATCTGCGTCAGCATGGTATCCACCACATAGACATCTTCGGGCCGGTTGACCTTGGGAACGATGATCAGATCGACGGCTCCCCGGGCGCCTTCCACAATTTCAATCAGATCCCGATAGAAGTAAGGTGTGTCGAGCGCGTTCATCCGGAACGTCCGGGGTTTGCCTCCCCAGTCCAGCTCGGTGAATGCCTGGATAACGACCTGGCGGGCGTCCGCCTTGCTGGCTGGGGCAACTGCGTCCTCCAGATCGAGCAGCGCGATATCTGCCTCGCTGGCCGCACCCTTCTGGATCATCTTCCAGTTGGATCCGGGAACGGAAAGAATGCTTCGTTGAATACGCATAGTGACTGACTCCCCTGACAGGTTATTCGATCTGTTGTTCTGGACATCATGGCACAACATCGATCAGAAAGTCTGTACAATCTGGACGGACAGAAAGAAACAGAGCGAGAAACCTGGAGGCTCCCATCAACGAGCGCGAGCAGGAACTGCAGAAAACCGCGGAACGGTTCGCCCGGCAGATGGGCAATCAGTTCAATGCCAGTCTCGACCTGAGCGTTGCTTCGCTAACCGAGCTGGACGGCGTGATTGCTGAGATGATCGACTATTCCGATGTCTACTCCACTGAACGTCCGGAGGATGTGCTTTCTCCGGCGCTGGCAATCACCGCCTATGTCGGGGAAGTGATTCGACGTTCCATCGATGGTGCTGAATGGGTTACCGATGAGGAAGAAGGCCAACTTCCCCCGCCACATATTCGTCTGCCAGATGGCATGCGCCTGAACCTGATGAAGAAGGCACTGGAGATCCTCACCCGACGAGATAGCCCGAGCTTTGCTCCCTATTATCAGACCATGCTGGAGCTGTACACGACCCGTGGAACGAATACGACTGAAAATGGCTGACGGGGCGTATCTCCGGGCGCTGGCTCAGGCTCGCTTCCTGATGTTTGCTGCCGGGATACTGGCAGCGATCATCATGCTGAGCGGCTGCACGATCGACGGGCGCTCGTCGCAGACGCCAACTCCGGAGATTGAACCCACCCCGTTGGCGACCGCCACCCCAACGCCGGAACCAACGGCCACCCCCGAGCCAACTTCAACGCCGGAACCGACACCCGAGCCGACCGCGACGCCGACTCCGTCACCGACTCCTGAACCAACACCGGAACCTGGTCCGGATCTCTCGGAGGCTCCCTTCCCACTCGATTGTGATGACCTGGAAATGGAGCACGATGCCGAACTCCAGGAGGTCGTTGACAGCCGGGTAGGCGAGTTCGCGGATGGGTTCGGCATCGTGGTGTACGAGTTGACCACTGGAGCCTACGCCGAAGTCAACTCGGAGCAGTCGTTCTATGCCGCAAGTCTCTACAAGACCGCCGTGATGTATGAATTGCTTCGCCAGGTGGATGATGGCCAACGCTCCCTCGACGATTACGTCGTCATCGATTCCTACTACGCTTCACAGGATCTCGGGACCCTCGGGGTGTTTGGCTGGGGAGTGGGATCAACTATCACGGTGCGGGAAGCGCTGGAGGCCTCGATTGTCATCAGCGATAATTCCACTGCGTTTCTGCTCGGAGACCTCGTCAATTGGCCACGGATCGATGACACGTTGCAGGAGCTTGGCGCTATTGATACGCAATATTCCCTGGATACACTGCCCACCACCGCAGCGGACAACTCCCGCATCATGGAAGCGATCGCCTGCGGCATCGATGTCGAGCCCGAGAGCAGCCAGCTGATGCTCGATATTCTGAACAATCAGACGATCGACAATCGGCTTCCTCTCTACCTGCCAGAAGACGCAGTGATTGGCCACAAGACCGGAAACTGGTCAGATGCCAATCATGATGTCGGTATCGTCTATGGCCCGAACGCGGTGTATCTCATCACCGTCATGTCGATCTATCCGGGAGCTGATGAGCGCATGGCACTGCTCTCCCGTGATGTCTACGAATACTTCCATCCAGAGGCCTACAAGGAAGATCATCTCGACGAATTGCGCCCACGATGACCGAGATCCCCGTCTCCGGGACCGCGCACCAGCAACAGTTCGAGCAGGTACAGCGACAGATCCGTGCCTGTATCGCCTGTGTTGATGCCGGATTCATCGAACGCGCGATGCCGATCTTTCAGGGACACACTGGTCAGCGCCTGATGATCATCGGGCAAGCTCCAGCCTGGAGAAATGAGGAGACCCCACCCTACTCTGGCGCATCGGGGCGTCGTTTGCAGGGCTGGATGGAACAGGCCGGATTTCCTCCGGGCTCACTGCATGAGCGCTTCTATCTGACCTCGCTGACCAAGTGTTTTCCTGGAGTCAGCAAGAGCGGAAAAGGTGATCGCGCGCCGGGGACGGCGGAGATCGCCCTCTGTTGTCCGAACCTCGAATCGGAGCTGGCCTTTGTGCAACCCGAGGTGATCATTACGCTGGGGCGTCTTTCAGCCAAGCGGTTTCTGGGAAACCGGCCGCTGTCAGCGATCGTCGGGCATCGATTCGATGTGGATGGTCACGTCGTGCTGCCATTGCCGCATCCATCAGGTGTCAGCCGCTGGCTGAACGATCCGGAGAACCAGAAACAGGTAGATCGAGCGCTGGAGCTCCTCTCGGAGCTACGCCAGCAACTCGATCTGTAACGATTTCCTGTAATGTGGTGTCTAGGGAGCGAGGATCTCCAGGTTGCTTGCCAGATCCTCGGGTGAATCATCGGACCGCATCAGCACGCGAACGTTGCCATCCGGGTCGATGACATAGATCACATCGGTATGGGCCAGCCAATAGGCCGTGTCTTCATCTTCTTCGTGCTGATGTCCATTGTCGTCACCATGATCGTGATCATCGCTTTCCGGTAGCCCTTCTTCGATGAACTCTTCATGGTCATGCTCGCCAGATTCAATTGCTTCCTGAACGGCCGGATCTGCCGGATACTGCTCACCCGGCGTTACGAAATAGGCTTCCCAGATCGGTTCCAGCGTTTCGATGTCACCGGTCAGTCCATACCAGCTATCCATTGCCGTAACCCCACGGGTCTCCAGATATTGCGCCATCGTCTCCGGATCATCTCGTTCCGGATCTACGGTGATCGCTACCATCGCCACACCCTCTTTCGTATCGTCAGAGAGTTCGTCCCAGGCGACGTTCATCCGGTTGATGATCAGCGGGCAGACATCCGGGCAGTTGGTGAAGATGAAGGTCAGCGCCACCGCTTTGCCGTGGAGATCATCCCGGGTGACTGTGTTGCCCCGGTGGTCGGTCAGCGTGAATGAAGGCGCTTCCTGGCTCTCCATATCGGTGCCGACCAGTTCTGGCTCGTCAGCGCATGACGCCAGGACAAACGCCAGCACCGTCAGGAGGCTCAGCGCCACGATCCGACGGAGTGTGAGAAGTTGCTGGTGCATAGTGATATTGCACTCTCTCTTATAGTGGGGGCGACAATCGTGTCATGCTCGGGGGCTGTGCTTCCCCCCTGCTCGGATAATCCTACAGATCGATTCGGGCGAATCCTGTCAGGAAAAGTCTGCAGGGAGGAGACAATTGCTACCGTTTCATTCGAAGGTATTTGCTCACCACGCGAGAGAGATCTTCCAGGTCGAACGGTTTGGGAAGAAATCCATCCGCCCCGATCTCGGCAGCGGTCGATTCCGGATTGTCTACCGCCGTCAGAATGATCAGCGGAGCGGGCAGGCACTCGAGCTGTTTGTAGCGGAGTGCGAACTCCCGACCATCCATGATTGGCATCCGGGTATCGAGGAGGATCAGATCAGGCTGTATCTCGGGGATCATGGCCAGTGCCGTTTCGCCCTCCGGCGCACCGATGACCTCGAGACCTTCGTCCTCCAGAGCCAGCGCGATCATCTCGCGAATGCTCGCATCATCGTCAACCACGAGGATCTTGTTACTCACCTGGGTGTTTGTTACGTTCATTTTTGTTTCCGACGTTTAAGGTTGACGTGGATTACCCCACTCCTGCGATACGCGTATGGCGTGGTCGCCATACTTTGACTCTATAATACGATATTTCGCACGTTGAATTGCATTGATTCACCAGTCCCCACTTCAGGGTCAACTCTGGACCGGCTTTGAACCAATTCCCACCATGAATCGATCCTTCCAGAGAACCGGGTTTCGCTCCGGTCGGGCGGTTGCTGAAGCATCGTCAACTCGAGCGGCAATGAAGTGCGGCCCGTGCGTGTTGATCGCTGTCTCAACCAGCGATTCGAAGTGATTCTCGTCCGTCGCCCAGGCACTGTTTGGGATCCCGCACCCGGCAGCAACCGCAACGATATCGGTGACGCTCGACGTCGCCGTCTCCTGCTTGCCAGTGATCTGATACAGGCCGTTATCCCAGATGATGATCGTCAGATTGCTGGGGGCCTGAGCGGCGATCGTGGTCAGCGTCCCGAGGTTCATCAGGATCGAGCCATCACCTTCTAGCCCGAAGACATTGCGACCCGGCTGGGCCAGCGCAACGCCGAGGGCAATCGGAGCCGCCAGACCCATACTGCCCAGCATGTAGAAATTCTGTGGACGATGCCCGGCGTCAAGCAGATCAAAGTTGGTGTTGCCGATCCCGGCAACGACCGCTTCATCGTTTTTGAGTTTGCCGACCACTCGGGCGGTCAGGTCTTTCCGGCTCATGATCGCCAGATCGTCACGTGGGGATGCCATGCTTGCGTTCCTTTCAATCCAGGGTAATGAGCCAGTCTAGCGGTCGTTCTTGCCACCGGTCAGCAGCGCATTGATGAAGAGAACGGCTGGCAGTTGCGTCCGGAAACACTGCAGCATCATCCGGTCGGCAACGGCCGCAACCTCGTCTTCCCGCTCCAGCGTCCGGTGAGGGATGCCCATCGCATCCAGACTGGGTCGGATCGACCGGGAGATCGGCACCTGTACCGGGTTGAACTCACCCAGCACACCACGTTCCCCGATGATCATCAGGATCGGCAGCTGGTAGGGCACGGCCAGCGATGCCAGCGCGTTGACGCTGTTGCCATATCCGCTCGACTGCATCAGCACCACACTGCGGCGTCCGCCCAGCGCGGCGCCAGCGGCAATGCCGATTGCCTCTTCTTCCCGGCTAGCCGGGAACGCTTCCATGTTCGGGTCGTCTTCAGCGCCACGGATCAGCGGTGTCAGCACCTCATCCGGGACATAGATCGTGAGATCGACATCGTTGCTTCGAAGGCTTTCCAGTAGCTGGTCTGACCAGTTCAACGGGATGCTCCTTGTCGTCAGGGTCAGTGGATAGGACTGCTCGACAGGATGGTCAGGCCAGATCTTCTGACGTACCATACAGGTCGATAGCGTCGACAATACCCGGCATCAGAGGTGCCGTAAAGAGCCAGCTGGCCGCCGTGCCGCTGCGTTCAGGCATTGAGAGGCAAGACCATGGGCTCCACAAAGAAACCAACCTGTAGCGTGATCCGACCCGGCGATGAGTACGATGGCAAGCAGGGACTGTCTTACAAAGCCGGCATCGCCGCCGAGACCGTCGGTTCCACCGGTATCTGCATGCACATGGTCGAGATTCCGCCGGGCGCCCGAGGTAACGCACACATGCATGAGAGTCACGAGACTGCGCTCTATGTACTCAGCGGGAACTCGGAGATGTGGTACGGCGACAACCTGGAGGAGTACGTTACGGCAGATCCCGGAGATCTGCTGTACATTCCGGCCGGCGTGCCGCATCTTCCCGGAAACCGCTCCGATACCGAGCCATGTGTTGCCGTGATCGCCCGGACAGATCCGAACGAGCAGGAGAGCGTGGTGCTCCTGCCGGAGCTGGAGAAGTAGCCAGGCCCACCAGAGGGACCAAAGGCTTCTCCCTCTCCCAGTATTGGGAGAGGGTCGGGGTGAGGGCCGTTCCGCTTACCAGACACAAAGTACGAAATTCGACGCTGATCGCGTTAAGCGCAACCGCATTCTTACAGGAAGGGACTCGAACTCGTGCCGGAACAACATTACGATGTCATCGTCGTTGGCGGCGGAAACGCTGCAATGAGCGCAGCACTTGCCGCCCGGGAGCGGGGCGCATCCGTGGTCATGCTGGAGAAAGCACCAAAAGATGAGGCCGGCGGCAACAGCTTCTTCACCGCAGCCGCGACTCGCACCACGTTCGACAGTCTCGATGATCTCCGCCCGATTCTCAGCGAGGTCGACGAGTACGATCTCTCGATCACCGATCTCCCACCCTATACCGTGGATCATTTCCATGCCGATATGCAGCGCCTGACCGAAGGCCGGTGTGATCCGGAGTTGTCCGACATCCTCGTCGGCGAATCGGCCAGCGCCGTCAACTGGTGGCACAGCAAGGGCCTGAAATGGACCCTGATGTATGCCCGGCAGTCGTTCAAGGTCGATGGTCGCTTCAAGTTTTGGGGTGGTCTGGCACTCGGTGGGGTTGGCGAGGGCAAGGGCCTGATCGAACAGGAGACGCAGGCCGCGATTGCCAACGGCGTCGAGATCCGCTACGAGTCTCCGGTGGTCGATCTGATTGCTGATGAGAACGGCGTTGTCACCGGTGTGGTTGCTCATGGCCCTGAAGGCCGCCAGACGATCCGCGCGAAATCGGTCGTCCTGGCCAGCGGTGGGTTCGAATCCGATCCCCGGATGCGGGCGGCTCACCTCGGCCCGAACTGGGACGTGGCAAAAGTTCGCGGTACTGCCCACAACACCGGCGAAGTGTTGATGAAGGCGATCGAGCTGGGCGCCCAGCCTTACGGCCACTGGAGCGGCTGCCACAGTATCGCCTGGGATGCCGCGGCCCCGCCGACCGGCGACTGGGAGCTGACCCATCGCTTCTCCAAGCAGTCCTACCCGATCGGCCTGATCGTCAATCGGGACGGCGAGCGCTTTGTCGATGAAGGCGCCGACTTCCGGAATTACACCTATGCCAAGTACGGTGCCGAGATTCTCAAGCAACCGGGAGCGATTGCCTATCAGCTCTACGATGCCCGTACTGCACCACTGCTCCGGCAGGACGAGTACACCGCACCGGGTGTCTCCCGCTACGAGGCGGCCAGTATCGGAGACCTCGCCGAGAAGATGGGTGTGTCGCCAGCACGGCTCGAACGTACCGTCCGGGAGTACAACGAGGCGGTTCAGGATGGCGATTTCAACCCGGCGATCAAGGACGGCAAGGGGACTGTCGGCATTGCTCCGCCGAAGAGCAACTGGGCACAATCGCTGGATGCCCCGCCTCTGCTCGCCTTTGCAGTGACCTGCGGGATTACCTTTACCTTTGGTGGGGTGAAGATCGACAGAGATGCCCGGGTGCTCGACCGCGCCAATCGTCCGATTCCCGGCCTCTATGCCGCTGGTGAGCTGGTTGGTGGGCTCTTCTACCATAACTATCCGGGTGGCAGCGGACTGACCAACGGTATGGTCTTCGGTCGCCGAGCCGGCGATCACGCTGCGCGGTAGCCCCAGACCAGGTAACGCTGAAAATGATCTGGCGGGCGGCCCTCTGCGGCCGCTCGTTTGTTCAGCGCTTCGCTGAGATCGGCCAGTTCATCGATCTGAACCTGGGTGAAACCATTGGCCAGCACCACATCGCGAACGTCTTC
>SLFF01000008.1 GCA_007124395.1 Thermomicrobiaceae bacterium
ATACGTTTTCGTACTCATGCTCGGTTACTCCTGCTCCTGACCGGCGAATCGTCCCGGCTTGTTCATATCGTTATCGATTACGTCTCATCGTACTCAACGGCCCAGAGTGTCAACCCATCGGGCGGGGCCGCTTTCGGCGCCTGGCGCCGATCTCTTGCCGACATCAGGTCATCCACAAAGGCTGGAGACTGTCGACCCGTGCCAACTTCGACCTGGGCTCCGACAAGGTTCCGGACCATATGTGGCAAAAATGCATTTGCCCGGACCCGAAACTCATACATCTCGCCCGAACCTTCGAGCGTCGCTGACCAGCTGGACCATTCGGCAATATCAAGATGCCTCCGCGTCGTCAGCTCTGAAGAACCCGACCCGGTGCCAGCGCCAGCGAATGACCGGAAGTCTCGATCCCCGATCAATCGACTGCCTGCATCCTGCAATCGATCGATGTCGAGCGGTGGACGTATCCACCAGACCAGACCCTGCAGCAACACCGGGGCATGATTGCTGACAAAGATCCGATATCGATACTCTCGACTCCGCGCGCTAAACCTTGCGTGAAACGCCGGATCGACATCAGTAACGCGATAGACTGTCAGATCCTGCTCTGTCAGTCTGTCGAGTGCGAACCGCAATCGCTCCAGTTCGCCCGGCCATCGAACGGTTCCTGATGCAACCTGACCAACCGCATGAACGCCTCGATCGGTTCGTCCGGCGAAGGCCAGTCGTGCGTCGCTATCCCGGGTAACCTGTCGTAATACTGTTTCGAGTTCCTGCTGTACCGTGCGTACCTGTGCCTGTCGTTGCGAACCGTAGAACGCGCGTCCGTTGTACCCGAGATCAATACGGACGTGTCGACCGTCCTGCCTCACCATTGGTGGCGCAGAATCAGGCAATGAACTCAATCAGCGACATCTCGGCGTTGTCTCCGCGACGGTTGCCGAGCTTGTAGATGCGTGTATAGCCGCCTGGCTGGTCCTCGAACCGCGGTCCGATTACATCGAACAGTTTCTCAACGGCGCGATCATCAGACAGACGCGACATGATCGTATTCCGATGATGTCGAGTATCTTCTCGAGACATCGTCACCATCTTCTCGACATACGGCCGCAGCTCTTTGGCCTTGGCTTCGGTTGTCGTGATCCGCTCATGCAGAATCAGCGAGATTGCCAGGTTGCGCATGAGCGCTTTGCGCTGAGCCGCGTTGCGGCCAAGCTTTCGACCTCGTACTCGATGCCTCATCGCGCGCTACTCCTCATCCCCGTCAGTCGATGACTTGGGGCTCGCCCCGCCAACAACTGAGTCCAGTGCCTCAAACGAATATCCATGCTCGGCGAGCTGATCCCGCAGTTCCTGAAGCGAGCGTGGGCCAAAGTTCCGGATCGAGAGCAATTGATCCGGCTCCATCGCCATCACCTGACCGACACGTTCGATCTGTCGGCTTCGCAGCGCGTTGAGAACTCGCGGTGACAGGCCTAGCTCGGAAAGTGGTCGATTATCGACCTCCGGCACAGCGCCCACCGCTTCTTCTTCGACATCGATCACATCACGGTTGAAATTGGCAATCAGTTTTCCGTGATCAACCAGAATCTGTGCCGATTGGGCCAACGCTTCCGCTGGCTCGATCGTGCCGTCGGTAATGATCTCCAGGATCAATCGGTCATAGTCAGTCATCTGACCAACACGGGTGTGCTCCACCACGTAATTGACCTTCTCGATGGGTGTGAAGATCGCATCAACCGGGATCTCACCAATGGTGAAGATCTCCTGAGCCTCAGCTGGCTGATAGCCACGGCCGCGGGAGACCACGAGGTCCATCTCGAGCCGTGAAGAATCGACATCCAGATTGGCGATAACCTGATCCGGATTGACGGCTTCCAGCTCGCCTGGCCAGTCGACGTCTCCGGCAGTTACGACACCACTACCCTGGAAAAACAGGCTCGCTCGTGCTTCCTGGAACGTGTCTGACTCGATTCGGAGACGGACGCGCTTGAGGTTGAGCACGATCTCGGTAACATCTTCACGAACCCCTTCAACAGAAGAGAACTCGTGCCAGACGTCCGCAATGCGAACGCGAGTGATCGATGCACCCGGGAGTGATCGCAGCAGAATACGCCGCAACGCGTTCCCGATCGTAATCCCGTAGCCCGGCTCCAGTGGTTCAATGACGAACCGGCCATAGTTGTACCCGGTATCGGTTTCCTGTACTTTTGGTTGAGCTATTTCCAACAAACGAATCCGCCTCCTCTGTCCTGTTCGCACCAGGTCAACCGTCGTTCGGGATGTGAATCGCTCGCACGCGCGAGAAATTCAGACCTGGCGCCACTACGTCGTCTGCTTTTCAGGACTGTTCTGCAAACATCGTGATCAGCAGTAAGCCACGTCGAGAACCTAGACGCGACGACGCTTCGGTGGCCGGCATCCGTTGTGAGGAATCGGCGTAACGTCGCTGATCGATGAAACCTGCAGACCCGCGGATTGGAGCGCACGAATCGCCATCTCCCGACCTGAGCCAGGTCCCTTTACCAGCACCTCGACCGAGCGCATACCGTGCTCCATCGCCTTGCGCGCTGCTCCTTCGGCCGCAACCTGCGCGGCGTACGGAGTGCTCTTCCGGGATCCCTTGAAGCCACTGGCTCCTGCGCTCGACCAGGCAACAACGTTTCCAGCCTGATCCGACAGCGTAATGATCGTGTTATTGAATGTCGCCTGAATATAGGCACGCCCTCGAGGAATATTCTTCTTATCTTTACGCCGTACGCGCCCGCGCTGTCGCTGACCTCGTCGTTGTCGATCCGCCATGCTTTCTGCCTCTCCAGCCGATACCTGCTACCAGATCTGCAAATGTCGCGTCCGTCTGAACGACGGAATCTCTATCGAGTCTTTTTCTTGGAACCAATTCCCTGCTTCGGACCCTTGCGGGTTCGCGCATTGGTCTTGGTCTTCTGGCCCCGGACCGGGAGTCCCCGACGGTGCCGCAGACCGCGATAGCATCCGATATCCATCAGACGCTTGATGCTCATGTTTACTTCACGGCGAAGGTCACCTTCGACCATCATCTCGCGCTCGAGAATCTCACGCAAACGGGCGATCTCATCATCCGTGAGATCACGAACGCGTGTTGATTCGCTGATTCCCGTGCGCTCCATCAGCTGCTTGCTGGTGGTGTTGCCGACGCCATAGATATAGGTCAGGCCAATCAGCACCCGCTTGTCGCGCGGAAGATCAACACCTGCAATACGTGCCATTGAGCCCGCCTTTCTAGCCTTGCCGCTGCTTATGTTTCGGATTCGAACAGATCACCCGCACAACACCTTTGCGCTTGACGATCTGACAGCTGTCACACCGCCGCTTGACGGAAGCTGAAACCTTCATTGTCTTCTCCCCGTTGTTCCAGATCGCCCAGCACGCTCAGTCGGTATGCGGGCTCTCGCGAATACATTTCTGACCTGTATCGTGTTCCATCTTCGCCTGAAAGCGTTGCGTTGATGCACGGAACACGCAAAATCGGCGCAGGGAAAGCCATACGCCACAAACGATAACTATATCACACCACTCGCCAGCAGGGTGAGCACCTCTGGCTCGTCGTCAGTGATCAGCACCGTGTTCTCGTAGTGCGCTGAGTAACCACCACTTTTAGTAATTACCGTCCAGCCGTCTTCCAGTTCGACGGTTCCTGGAGATCCGATATTCAGCATCGGCTCGATGGCCAGGGTCATCCCTCGCCGCAAACGGCGACCAGTTCCCGGCTCACCGAAGTTCGGCACCTGCGGGGCCTCGTGCATCTCACGTCCGATTCCATGGCCCACATAGTCACGGACAACGTGAAAGCCGTTGGACTCGGCGAAGGTCTGAATTGCGGACCCGATGTCACCCATTCGGTAATTCTCTCGCGCCAGCAGCACACCCGCCCAGAACGATTCTTCGGTTACACGGATAAGATCGCGTGCATCAGCCGAGACCTCACCAACCGGAAGGGTGCGTGCCGCATCTCCGTGATATCCGCCGTAGATCACGCCAACATCGATCGAGACAATGTCTCCTTCGTTGAGCACCCGGTCTCCAGGGATCCCATGCACGATCTGTTCATTGACCGATGTGCAGATGCTCCCGGGAAAGCCGTGATATCCCAGAAACGATGGAGTGCCGTCACTCTTGATGATGTGTTCGTGGGCAACCCGGTTGAGTTCGCCAGTGGTTACCCCTGGCCGGGTATGCGATCGCATCAGTTCGTGGACTTCCGCCACAATCTGACCAGCAGCTCGCATTCGCCCAATCTCCCGGGCCGATTTCAACGTCACGGACATCAGTTGGAAACTCGTTCCTTCAGCGACAACAGGATATCCTGCGCCACGGTGTCGATTTCTCGATTTCCGTCGATTGTCACGAGAACACCCTGCTCACGATAGTGATCGAGAATCGGTTCGGTCTGTTCGTAGTAGATACCGAGTCGCTTCTCAACGGCTTCGGGAGTGTCGTCACTCCGCTGAAAGAGCTCTCCACCACATTTGTCGCAGATGCCTTCCTTGCTCGGAGCATTGAACTCTCGATGGAAAGTTGCTCCACACGACGAGCAAACAAGACGGCCAGTCAGCCGCTTCATCAGCTCATCTCGGGGAACATCGATCAGTACCACCGCCGAGATCGATTCGCCACGTTCAGCTAGCGCCTCGTCGAGCGATGCCGCCTGAGCAGCATTCCGAGGGAAGCCATCCAGAAGAACGCCGGAGAGCGATGGCTTCTCTTCCTGCAAACGTTCGATGTGCGCAAAGAGAACGCGGATCGTCAGTTCGTCTGGAACCAGCGCTCCCTGGTCGTAATACTTCCGCACCTCGTCGCCCAGTTCGGATTCGGACTTCAAGATCGTCCGGAACAGGTCGCCAGTGGCGACATGTTCCAGACTGAGTTCGGGAGCAACCGCCGCCGCCTGGGTGCCTTTGCCGGCACCCTGCGGACCAACGATTATCAAGTAGTTGACGGTCTGATCCGTCACAAGCCTGCTCCTTCTTACCGGATAAAGCCTTCATAGTTACGCATCATCAGCTGCGCCTCGAGCTGTCGCATCGTATCAACGGCCACACCAACCACAATCAGGAGCGATGTCCCGCCGAGGAATAGTGCTGTTACGCCAGTGATCTCTGCCACGATGAACGGAAGGATTGCCACCGTTCCCAGGGCAAGCGCACCGACCAGCGTGATCCGCATCAGCACTCGAGTGAGGTACGCGTCTGTGTTTCGCCCGGGTCGAACACCCGGAATGAACGCGCCCTGTCGCTGAAGGTTGTCAGCGATGTGCTGCTGCTGGAACAACACCATCGTGTAGAAATAGGTGAAGCCAACTACCATAAGGAAGTAGATCACCTGATAGATCGGATTCTGCGGATCGAACACGGTGGACATCGAGCTTGCGATGTCGACCACCCAGCCGGTCTCCGAGGTTTGCAGGAACTCTGCAACCATCCCCGGGAACACCATGATACTGACCGCGAAGATGAGCGGGATCATACCTGCCGAATTCACCTTGAGTGGAACGTAGGTACTCCCGCCGCCATAGACACGGCCACGTCGAACCCGCTTGGCGTGCTGCACCGGAATCCGGCGCTGGCCTTCGTTCAACATCACGATACCGATGATCGTGATCAGCCCGATTGCAATGAACGCCACGGTTCCGATCAGGTTCTGTTGCAATGAGTCACCCCCGGCAAGCGTTCCAATTGCACCAGGCAATCCAGAGACGATACCGCCAAAGATGATGATCGAGATACCGTTGCCGATACCACTCTCAGTAATCAGCTGTCCGAGCCAGACCAGGAACACCGTTCCGGCCGTCAGCGTGACGAGAATTGCGATACTGCGCAATGCTGTGTCTGAGTTGAAGAGACCGAAGTTTGCGAGTACGCCGGCCTGCGACATGATCGCGGCCTGGCCGAAACTCTGCAGGAACGCCAGCGGC
>SLFF01000447.1 GCA_007124395.1 Thermomicrobiaceae bacterium
CAGAGCCTTTGCGGCCAGAATGAACACGCAGTCTCGCCTTGACGCTGATACTCGAGCGGAACTCAACGAATACTATGCGACGCTCGTGGATGAGGCGACGCCAATCGTGGCTGAATATACCGGTATGGAGCTTCCTTACCACCTGACCGGGGTCTACGCGTTTGATCGGATTGACTGGGTAGACGCGAACATCGTGAATTTCCAGTCGCTCTTCGATCCCATCGAGCAACTCAATCCGCTCCGTCAGGACCCGAATGCATCGAGCTTCAACCTGGCCTGGGGAACCGTGAATCAGCGGATTCTCACCGCGGAGATCGGACTGCTGCTGGGATACCTCGGCCGTCGGGTGCTCGGCCAGTACGACATGACGTTGCTGGGACGAGAACCTGTTGAAGGAGGACGACTCTATTTCGTTCATCCAAACATCCAGAACGTGGAGAAGAATCTCCGCCTGCCGTCGCAGGATTTCCGGCTCTGGCTCGCGTTGCATGAAGTGACCCACGCGTTCGAATTCGAGGCCAACCCGTGGCTTCAGGAACACTTCAACGGCCTGCTGAAAGAGTACATCTCGTTCCTGAACAAGGACGCTGAGCATCTGAAACGTGGGATGGATGGCCTGAAGATCTTCTGGCGACGAGCGAAAAACGGTGAGTCGATATCCGGCAACTGGTTCGAATATGTGATGAACAAGGAGCAGCGGGATCTGTTCAACCGGATGCAGGCACTCATGTCGGTTGTCGAAGGCTATAGCAATCACGTGATGAATGCGGTCGGCCGCGAGTTGATCCCCAGCTACGAAGTCATCTCCCGACGATTCGAGCGACGTTTGCGACAGCGCACGATGGTTGAAGTGCTCTTCGCACGGATCACCGGCCTCGATGTGAAGATGGAGCAATACCGCAAGGGTGAGGCGTTCATCGAGGCACTGGTTGCCGAGGGTGGGCATGACTTCGCGAAACGTGTCTGGGAAGGTCCCGAGATGATTCCCGGCATCGAAGAAATCGATGACCCCCAGCTCTGGATCGACCGCGTTCGCGCGGGCGTTTCTACCTAGTGTCGGAAATGGCGGATCCCGGTCATGACCATTGCTGCTCCAGCTTTATTGGCGGCGGCGATGGTCTCCGGGTCCCGGGCGGACCCACCTGGCTGCGCGATTGCCGTTACGCCGGCATTGACGGCCACTTCAACGCCATCTGCGAACGGGAAGAACGCATCGCTGGCGAGCACGGCGCCCTGAGCGCGTGATCCGGCACGTTCGATCGCCATGCGAACCGAGTCGACCCGGTTCGGCTGGCCTCCGCAAATTCCCACCGTCCCGTTCCCCTGAACCAGCACGATCGCGTTCGATTTGACGTGTTTGACCACCGTCCAGGCGAACGCCAGTTGTTCCAGCTCTTCCGCAGTCGGAGTGCGATCCGTAGCGACAGACCATGTCGATGGGTCTGGCGCGACCTGATCCGCGGACTGGACGAGAAACCCGCCCGGGATCATTCTGACTTCCTGGTCGGGCACCTTCTGCGCGGCAGAGATGTCGATCACCTTCAGGCCCTTGCGCTTGACGAGGCGCGCCTTTGCTTCATCGGCGTATCCGGGCGCCAGCAGGACGTCGTATTTCCGCTGGGCGATGACACCTGCCAGGGTTTCGTCAACCGGTCGATTCAGCGCAATAACGCCACCGAAGGCCGATACAGGATCCCCAGCAAGCGCGTTCTCAAAAGCCGTGACGATATCGTGATCGACCGCGATGCCGCAGGGGACGTTGTGCTTGACGATGACCGCGGCAGGCTGATCGAACTCCTGAACGGCCTGCCACGCAGCAGTGGCATCCAGATAGTTGTTGTAGGAGATCGCCGTTTCCGTGATGACATTCCAGCCGCCGATCCCGCGCAGGCTGTCAGGCCCATGAAGGCGATAGACGGCGGCTTCCTGGTGCGGGTTTTCGCCGTATCGGAGCGACTCGAGTTTTCTGCCACTGACCGCAAGCTCGTCAGGCATCTTCTCGTCTGTGAGGTATCCTGACACCATCGCGTCATAGGCTGCGGTGTGGGAGAACGCTTGCGCTGCAAGCGTTCTACGGGTGGCCGTGTCGATGCCAGCAACCCCGTGCTCCGCGATCAGCGTGCCGACCTTCTCATAATAGGCAGGATCGACGACTACGGTGACATGCTGGTGGTTCTTTGCAGCTGCCCGGATCATCGCTGGTCCGCCGATGTCGATGTTCTCGATCGCATCCACGTCCGATACACCCTCGCGGCTGATCGTTTCCTCGAACGGATACAGGTTGCAGACCAGCACGTCGATCGGCTCGATATTGTGTTCCCGCGCCTGCCGAACATGCTCTGGAGCATTTCTGAGGTAGAGCAGCCCACCGTGAATCAGCGGGTGAAGCGTCTTGACCCGGCCGTCGAACAGCTCCGGAAATCGCGTGGCATCATCGACCGGGGTTACCGGAATGCCGGCATCTCTGATGGCCCGCATGGTTCCGCCCGTTGATAGCAGTTCCAATCCGGCTTCGTGGAGCGTTCGGGCGATTGATTCGATACCCGATTTGTTCGACACACTGATGAGCGCACGCGGCATTGGGGGTCAGCGTCCTTCCTTCATGGATCAACATCATTCATCGCCGGTCTGGGTATAGATGAGCAAGCAGTGACGCAGACCGATCGGCCGGATAATCAGAGTTTGTTGACGACGAGTTTGGAGACCGCGCGCAGCGTCTCGAAGACACCTTTACCTTCTGGAGCAACGGCTTCGAAGCGCGGCGCTTTGATCGTGTTGAGATACCGGTCGAGAACCGGAGTCGGCAAGGCGTCTGGCATGTCCATCTTGTTGTATTGCATGACGATGGGGTAGTCCAGGAACCGTTTCCCCTGCGTGGTCAGATTCTGCGCAAGCTCACGCAGGCTCTGCAGGTTGTCGGCCAGACGATCACGTTGCGCATCGGCAACGAACACCACCCCATCGGCTCCATTCAATACTGCCACCCGGGTGCGCTCGTACAGCACCTGACCGGGGACCGTGTAGAGATGGAATCGAATGGTGAACCCGTGCACCTTACCGAGATCGAGCGGCAGGAAATCGAAAAACAGGGTGCGCTCGGTTTCGGTTGCGATCGACAGAAGATCACCTTTTGTCGTTGACGGGATACGGGAGTGAATATACTGCAGGTTGGTTGTCTTTCCAGACAAACCAGGTCCGTAGTACACGATCTTTCCGTGAATCTCTTTCGCGGCGACATTGATTAACGCCATTGACTGATCGCAACCCTAATCATTTTCTTCGTCGCGGTCTTTCGAATCGTCATCGCTGAAGACGAGGTCGATCGTGTCCGTCGTGGCCTGAAGCATCTTACGCGAGAATCGCGACGTTTCGTTCATTGGTCTGCTCTGAGCGACCTCGAGAACATTCCCCAGGATGCTGGTCGTTCGTTTCGCCAGCACCTTGATAAGTCCCAGATGGGCCTGTTGGTCGAAAATGATGACCAGCAGCCAGTGATTGGCCACCGTCTCGGTGATGATCTTCTCACGCAATCCTTCCTGAAGCAGTGTCCGAAAACTGTCTTCATTGAGGATCCGGGCAATCTCCTGAGTTGATGCGTAGGTTGCCGCCAGGAGTGCCCCGAGGTGAGTCATCTCCGGTCGGAGCCCATCACTTTCGTAGGCTAGAATCTGGCCTGATCGGTCGACCACCATCGTGTAGGAGGCACCGGTGTCCGCCAGCAACCGTTGGAGGCAGGCGCTGATCTGCGCCGTATCCTCTTCGGTCACTCGCAGATTACTGAGATCGGGATCGAACTCATGCATCGAGTGCTCCGGATACCATCCAGCCCCGAAACGGGCAACACGACGTTACGATGCGGACATTCCGTGCAATGCGACTCGCTCATCTGGTGAAGTCGCGCTGCGGATCTCGCCGATTATATGGGCTTGCCGATCGTCATCAGCGATCTGGCGGGCCAGGTCGGCATCGGCCACCAGAATGAATCCGACACCCATATTGAACACATCATACATCTCGGTCGACGCCACATCGCCGCGTTGCTGTATCAATTTGAATAGCGGAAGTTCGGGCCACGCGCCGATCTGAATCACCGCCGTGCAATCGTCCGGGATGATCCGTTCCAGATTGCCGGCAATGCCGCCCCCGGTGATGTGGGCCAGGCCATGCACCATGCCAGTATCCAGATAGGGCACGATCTGATGCAGATAGGAAGGATGCGGGCGAAGAAGGGCATCTCCCAGCGATTCACCTATCGTCTCCGGGATGTCAGCGAGACGTGATCTGGACGAATCTACGTCCTCATCAGACAGGCCGAGTACAGCACGAGCGAGTGAATACCCATTTGTATGCAGGCCGTTGCTGGCAAACCCGACGATGAGTTGACCCTCGGCGATCGACGAACCATCGATCATGTTTGCTTCCTCAACCGTACCCACCATGAAACCGGCCAGGTCATAGGTCGATTCCTGGTAAATCCCCGGAAGCTGTGCGGTCTCACCACCGACGAGCGCGCAACCGGCATCAACGCAAGCGCTGGTCATGCCTTCCATGATGTCGGCAAGTACGGCTTCATCGAGACCCGAGGTTGCAAAGTAGTCGAGAAAGAAGAGAGGTCGGGCTCCGCAGCAGAGGATGTCGTTGACGCTGTGGTTGACGAGGTCCACACCGATGCCTCGATGTTCACCAGCCAGGACCGCGAGCAATACCTTCGTGCCCACGCTGTCTGCACTGGACACCAGAATCGACGATGGGTTCCCGGGACTTCGGAACATTCCGCCGAAGTGACCGAAGTCACCGATCACGTCGGGCGTATACGTGCCCCGGACCATTTCACCGATCCGCGCCTTGGCCCGGGCTCCGCTGGTGTTATCCACGCCGGCTCTCTGGTAGGTGAATCCAGATGATGACTGATCACTCACGTTTTCAGCCCCTAGGCCTGTTCTACCGCATGATTCAGCTTGTCGAGGGATCGCCGGATCAGCAACCGAACGCGACCCAGATTACTGGTCCCTGAACCAACAATGACCAGGAGAAGGTCTTCGTTGAGCGGAGACAGGATCACGAGATTGTTCTCATATTCGAGGATTACGTCTCGAGCTGGGCCTTGCTGGAGCTCACGGCCAAGTGAATCCATCATGAGTAGCCCACTTGCCGCAACCGTGGCAACGCCCTCTGCGTCGATTTCGTCGCTATGTGCAGACTCGATGACGAGCCCATCGTGACTGACCACCGAGGCAAGTTCGAGCCCGGCTGATTCCTTTAGCTCACTTAGTGCGGCTTCGAGCGCCACTGTCATCACCGCTCCTTCAATGCTTACGATTGCGCTTGTACGAGACCATTATAGACAGACTGCGAGTCTGGCTGCAGGGGACGTTCGTACGGAGTTAGGGGGAACGCGACCTTAGTACTAGAGTGATTCGCCGATTGAGGTCGTCGTTTTGTACGGCTCGAAGTGCGCCGCGAGATTTTTCGGGATTCGACCAGATATCAGCGTTCCGTCTTCTCTATAGATTGCGTCATCGACGTGCCCGCGCCGGTGGAACAGGTCGACCAGTTGGGTCTCTGTGTACGGGACGAGAACCTGAAGATCTACAAACGCACCCTGTTCAGAGAGCATCCCGGCGATTCGATCGGTGAGGAGATCGATGCCGACTCCTTTGTGCGCCGAGATCGGGACATAGTGCTCGGAGAGCCCCATGTTCTCTCGTAACTGCTCCGGGGAGACATCGTCACCGAGGCGGTCGACTTTGTTGAGTGCGGTGATCATCGGAAGATCGTCAGCACCGAGATCCTCGATAATCGAGTGAACGGTCTGGGCCTGCTGAAATGCGTTCGGATGCGTTACATCCAGAACGTGGACCAGCAACGTCGCTTCCAGAACCTCTTCGAGGGTGGCTCGGAATGCCGCAACGAGCTGGGTCGGCAGGTTGTTGATGAACCCGACG
>SLFF01000435.1 GCA_007124395.1 Thermomicrobiaceae bacterium
GTGCTGGCGGCGATCATGCCCGGGAGATGAGCGGCGCCACCGGCTCCGGCGATGATTGCTTTCAGACCACGTTCATGCGCGGTGCGGGCGTATTCGGACATACGATCCGGGGTACGGTGGGCCGAGAGCACCCGGACCTCGCAGGGGACACCGAGCTCGTTCAGGATGTCGATCGCTGGCTGGAGGGTCGGAAGGTCCGAGGAGCTGCCCATGGCGATTCCGACCAGTGGCTGTGAGGTCATGCTGGATTACATCCTTATCCGGTCAGCCGCACGCTGGGCGCGGTCGTGAGCTTCGTCGGCAGACGGCCCGCAGGCGGTGATGTGTCCCATTTTCCGACCGAAGCGACTCTCGTCCTTGCCGTAGTTGTGCAGGTGGATCCCGGGAACCGATAGCGCAGCGGTGTACTGGGCGTGATCCGGCATGTCGCCACCGTGACCGAGCAGGTTGACCATGACGGCAGCACCCTCCCGGAGCGACGGATCTCCCATCGGCAAACCGAGCACTGCCCGGACGTGGTTTTCGAACTGCGACGTGACACACCCCTCGATGCTGTAGTGACCGGAGTTGTGCGGTCTTGGCGCCAGTTCGTTGACCAGTACCCGTCCGTCCTTAAGCTGGAAGAGCTCCACACCGAACGTTCCGGTTCCACCGACGGACTCCACCGCAGTTCGGGCAACCCCGGCAACGTGGTCAGACAGTTCAGCGGAAATGTTCGCGGGAGCGATCACGACCCGGCAGATGTGCAATTCCGGGTCCTGACGGGTCTCCACAACGGGGTAGGTGATGATCTGCCCGTCGCGACCTCGCACGATGATGACGGCCAGTTCCCGCTCGAACGGAACGAACTGCTCGACGAACAGCTCCCGATCTGGCCAGCCGAGCGATTCACAGGCTGCCCCTGCCTCGCTGGCTGAATCGAGCTTGCGATTGCCGTAGCCGTCGTACCCGTCTCGCTTCGCCTTGAGCACGATCGGCCAGCCGAGCTCGTCACCGATCGCCTGAAGGTCCTCAGGATCGTTCACAGCACGAAATTCCGGAACCGGAGCCCCGAAGTCGAGCATGGCAGATTTCTGCTTGAACTTGTCCTGCACGGTCCGGACGCAATCCGGAGATGGCAGCACGGTTGCCCCGGCCCGTTCGAGTTTTTCGAGTACGCCGGCATCGACGAACTCGTTCTCGAGGGTGATGACCGGAGCCAGGCGTGCGATTTCTGCAATCGCCGCGTCGTCGTCCCAGCCACCGTTGAAGATCACTTCACCCTGAGCCATTCGGCCGGCTGGAGAGCCCGGTTTGCCATCGCCGATGACCACACTTATACCGAGGGTGCTGGCTGCCTGCAGCGTCATCCGCCCAAGCTGACCGCCGCCCAGAATCCCGAGCGGCGTGTCCAGCTTGCCTGTATTCGGTGCGGTCATGACGCGACACCCTGAGTTCGGGAGATGTCGTGTCGCTCAGTCATACGTCTAGAGTCCCTTTTTCTTCTTCCACTCTTCGTATTCCGGTCGGGCATCGTCGTGCAGCGGATAGTACCGTCGCAGATCGCCGCCCTCCATCAGACGCTCGCGGGAGAAATCTTCCCATTCGTGATGGAACGTTGCTCGCTCCAGCAGCTGCGGAATCATGCTGACCGGAACGGTGGCGACGCCATCGTCGTCGGCAACAATGATATCGCCCGGTACGACGAGCGTGTCGCAGCAGGCGATCGGGACGTTCACGGCATACGGGAAGATATCGGTCTGGGTATGGAAGTTCGGCGTGGTTCCCTTCATCCAGAATCCGAGACTCTCCAGTTGTTTTGCCTTCGGCCAGTCGCGAATACAGCCGTCGATCACGACGCCAGCGCCACCCTTGCCAGCGAAGTAGGTGAGCATCATATCGCCGAAGACGCCGCTGCTCATGCTGCCGCGGGCATCCACCACGACGATATCGCCCGGCTGGGCGACGTAGAGTGCGTGACGATGGAGCTGCTCTTCCGGATCCGAATACTCGTCGTGTTTGTAGACATCTTCACGCTTTGGCATGAACTGCAGCGTGATCGCTGGTCCGGCGACCGCCTTGCCCGGGGTCCAGCTCGGCAACCCGGTGAAGTGGACGTCGCGGATTCCCAGCTTGGAGAGTGTGCTCGAGACGGTTGCGCTGCCCAGTTCGGCCAGCTGGTCGACGACCTTCTTGTCGGGTCGTTCGATGTCTTTTACCTGCGGTGGCATTCAGTGTGTCCTTTCAACGTACTCTCGCCGTCAATTTGACGACGTATTGGTCGTACAGTAACCGATTTTTCGATATCTGTAACCAGCGTGCGGCTAATGTTGTTCACGGTAGACGGAATCGCGCAGGCCGCGCATGTATCCGATAGCGTAGAGCGCCGCATAAGCGGAGTACCCGTCGCCTTCGTCTCCGGCGATCTGCGGAACATGGTCTGGACGCATGACCCCCTCGTAGCCAACGTCGCGCCAGGCACGCATACATTCCAGCATGTCGGTCTTGCCGTTGTCGTGCCATGTCTCGACGAAATTGTCGGCGGTTCCGGCAACATCCCGAAAGTGGACGAAGGCAACCTTTTTCTGATTACCGAAATGCCGGATCACGCCCGGTAGATCGTCGGTCATCAGGGTGAAGTTCCCCTGGCACAGGCCGATCTGATTGACCGGGCTGTCGATCATGTCCACCAGGCGCTGGTAGTTGTCGATACTGCACATGATCCTGGAGACGCCACGAGTTGGCGACAGCGGGGGATCGTCCGGGTGCATGGCCAGCGTAACGCCGGCTTTCTCGGCCACCGGCACCACGCGTTTGAGGAAGTATTCGAGGTTGTCCCAGAGTTCTTCTTCAGAGATGGGGCCCTGCTCCGGTTTGTCATCGGCCACGAGGGCGTTGTCGTATCCGGTGACGAGTGAGCCTCCCCGTGACTCGATCGTCCGACTGGTTCGATGGACCACGAAATCGGCCATCCACTCGTAACACCAGACTGGAATACCCAGCCGGCCCATGTTCTCGAGCAATGTGCAGACAGTGTCGATCTCCTCGTCACGACCTTCCTGCCCTCGCTTGGCCTTGAAGAGCGGGGGACGCTGTTCGATGACAGCCAGGTTGAATCCGGCGTCGTTGTAGCGCTGCTTCATGCGCATCAGGGGCATGTAATCCCAGGGCGCATCCCCGCGATTCATGCGGTCGTTCCAGGGCAGGCCACCCACGACCTCGGTAACGCCAGCCTGGAGTGTGGTTTCCCAGGCGAGGTTCGGCTCGGGCGGCAGGACTTCGGCGATCCTGAACATCATTGTTCCTTTCGCTCAGTTTGTCAGGCTGCCGCCATCATACATGAGCGCGGGGCATTGTCCAGACTCTAGCTCTCGATCCGTTTGAAGATCATCCCGGTATTGATCCCGCCAAAGCCGAGTGCGTTTGACAATATCGTATCGACGCGCGTCTCCATACCCTTACCGGTGACGAGATTCAGCGGTTTCGTTGTGTCGGCGGTCTCCAGATTCAGGGTTGGTGGAATCCACTGGTGTTGCAGGGTCAGGCACATGAGTGTCGCTTCGACGGCTCCACTGGCGCCGAGTGGATGCCCGTAGTAGCCCTTGGTGCCACTCACCGGGATCGTTTCACCCCGTTCACCGAATGCATTGTGAATCGCCAGCGATTCGGCGGCATCGCCCAGCGGGGTCGATGTCGAGTGTGAGTTGATGTAATCGACATCTTCCGGGCCGATCCCGGCATCTGCCATCGTGAGCGATAGCGCTCGGCCAGCCTGGATGGCGTCGGGTCGGGGAGCGATCATGTTGTAGGCGTCATTGGTGGCTGCGTAGCCGGTGATCTCGGCAAGTGGGGTCGCACCGCGAGAGATGGCGTGCTCGTATTCTTCCAGCAACACCATCGCCGCCGCTTCGGCCAGCACGAAACCGTCCCGGTTGGCATCGAACGGGCGGCTGGCATGCAGCGGATCGTCGTTGTTTGTGGAGAGCGCCCGGATCAGCGAGAAACCGCCGAAGATCATCGGTGCCAGCGGTGCTTCCACCGCGCCACCGAGCATCACATCGATGTCGCCGTTCCGGATCATCTTGAATGCTTCGCCGATTGCGTTTGCCCCGGACGCACAGGAATTCGCGTTGCCCATCGATGGTCCGTTGAGCCCGAATTCGATCGCCACATTCGTTGCTCCGGCACCACCGAATACGGCCAGCGCGATCATTGGGTCGACGGCTTTCAGACCACCATTGAAGTAGCGGTTGTGCTGCGCTTCTCCGTAGGCCACACCGCCGAGCGCTGATCCCAGATGAACGCCGATCTCCATCCCGTGATCCGAGAACGGATCGATCCCGGCATGCTCCAGCGCCAGTTTGCTGGACGCCACCGAGAGCTGGCTGAAGCGATCGAGCCGCTTGGCCCGCTTTACGGACATGAAATCGAGCGGGTCGAACGACGGAATCGCGGCGGCGATGCGAGCTTTGAATTCAGCTGGATCGAGAAAATCGACCGGCCTTACGCGAGACTCGAACGATTGCAGGGCATCCCATGATTCATCCGGGCCGGTGCCGAGCGGGGTAATCATGCCGAGGCCGGTTATGACGACACGGCGGCTCATGTTGTTACTCCATCAGGGGCAGGATGCCCCGCTTCAATAAGTTCCTTGACACGACGCAACGTCGTGCCGGCGATCGCATCGACGAACAGCGGGCCAACGACCCAGGTAGCTGCGAACCCGCCGATGATCGGCCATTGCAGCACCAGATCATGAACGATCGTCACCTTGACCCCGTCATCGGTCGGCTCGAACAGCCATTCGACTTCCATGCCTTTGGTGATGCCACCGACATGGGTGAAGGTCACGCGTGGCTCCTCGGCGATGTTCGTCTGTTTGGCCCACCATCGAACCGGCCAGTTGGCGATGTAGAAGTTCCGGTTGGCAGCCATTTCCACCAGTTTGTTGTTGCCTTCCTGATCGAGCAGGTGAACCCAGCGGTAGTGTGGCAGAATTTCCGGCCATCGTTCGGTTGCTGCCGCGTACCGATAGACGGTCATCGGGTCCGCCTTGATATGTATGCTCGTTTCGGTATGCATCCCTTACTCCCTTCCCGTGTTACGGCCTCAGCAAGTTCCAGAGGAATTGTGGTCGGAACGCGTACCGGGCCGGTTCGTAGTCTCCAAGCAACCCGTTCAGTGTTGTCAGCACCTGTTCCCGTTCTGGAACTCGCTTCAGAACATAATCCAGCAGCGGTGGCGTGCTGACGATCATCTGGATAATTTCACAGGCCCGTTGCTTGGTCTGAAACGATTGCGACCGGGCACGACGATACCCGATCGGTCGCCGATCGTCCCGTGATAGTGCCCGCTGCACCGCTCGCGATGCAATCTTGCCGCCGGTGAGTGCACGGTGAACGCCCTCGCCGGTCATTGGATCGAAGAAGCCCGACGCATCACCCACGAGCAGGTAGCCGGGACCGGATGGTTTGCGGACCTTCTTTCCGAGCGGGCCAACTCCGCGAACATTGGAGATCCGCACCGCATCGCCCAGGAGATTGTCGATCCCGGGGAGCGTTCTGATCATCCGGTCAAAGAATTCACCGGTCGTTTCATCATGCGTCTTGGTTCCGAGCGGCACGACGAGCGAGACATTGACTTCGGTTTCGGTGACCGGAGTCAGTCCACAGTAGATGCCCTTGCCGATGTGCATCTGTCCGTATTCGACATCTGCCGGCAAGTTGGTGAATCGCGCTACCAGGCCGAGTCGCCGCGGCCACAGCTGTTTACGATCCAGATTGAGGGTGCGGGCCAGCGTCGAGTTCAATCCATCGGCGGCAACCACGATGTCGGCCGAGACCGTGGAGCTATTGGGTCCCTGACGAATCTCTGCTCCGGCAACCCGATTACCGTCCATGATGGGTGACGTCATCCGGACGCCTTCGTGGACATCGACCCCACTGTCGGCAGCCAGCTCCAGCA
>SLFF01000103.1 GCA_007124395.1 Thermomicrobiaceae bacterium
GAGAAATTGTTGGTCCTGCCCTTCTTCCGAGTCGTGAGCGTTACGCAGGATGCTGATCTCTACCCCCACACCCGTCGCATCAACCGCAACCAGTTGCCATGAAAGATGTTTTCGATGTCCGCCTGGCTGTAGCCGCGGTCTGAGAGCATGCCGGTCATCTTCTGGATGTCGGCGATGGTGTCGAGGTCTTTCGGGCACTGCTCGGTGCCGTAACCACCGTCGAGATCGGTGCCGATGGCGGCGTGACTGGCGTTGCCAGCGAGCTGGCAGACGTGGTCGATGTTGTCGACGACATCCGACAGGCTGGTCACTGAGCGATCGGTCTCACCGCGGACATATCCCGGATAGAGCATCCAGGAATCCATTACCGCCCCGATGACGGCATCGCGTTCGATCAGATGCCGGATCATGTCGTCGGTGAACTGACGATCGCCGGGAACGAGCTCGCGACAGTTGGAGTGACTGGCCAGCAACGGGCCTTTGAAGCGTTCCACGGCTTCCCAGAAGCTGTCGTCGTTGAGGTGGCTGACATCGAGAATCATGTTCGTGCCGGACATCTCGTCGAGAATCTCCCGGCCGGCATCGGTCAATGGCCCGGGCGTGCTGGTGCCGTGGGCGTATTTGCTCGGTCCGTAATGGGCCAGACTGATGACCCGGAGCCCTTCATCCCACCAGTGATGGATCTGGGCTGGCTCGACGACGGGGTCGGCGCCTTCCATAGAGAGAATGATCCCGATCGGGGTGTTCTCCGGATCGGCCTCCCACTCGGCCATGTGGGCATCGAGTTCGGCGCGATCGTGCAGCAGGCGGACCTCACCCTGACGCTGGAGCTCGCGATACCAGGCCAGCTGGCCCATCGACTGGGAGTAGGCGGTCTCGTGGGTACGATACCCCTTGAGTGGGCTATCCGGTTGCTGAACCCGGGCGATAACCGTGGCGTAACAGACCGCGATCTCGGCCTTGCGTAGCTCAGGGAGCGAAACCGTATTGACGCCGCGCCCTTTTTCGGTCATTCCGGCTTCGTGCTGCCGGATGGTGTCGATCGAAGCCTTGTAGTCGCGATCCCAGTTGAGTGCATTCATCGCCAGGTCGAGATGTCCATCGATTGTCAGCATCGGGGTTCCTCTTTCGCTGTCTGAACGGTTGCCGATTTGCCTACAGTATCACCAGAATCGGTGTTGCGGGGGAATGTTCCGCTGGTTGAAACAACAGCTCCCGATCGTCTAGAGATGAGGCACTCCCAGTGTCTGGGTGAGGTAATCCCGGTTGATCCGGAGCTTGTCCTCGATCGAGCCTTCGCCTTCACTGGCTCGTGGCGGATCGAGATCGACGGTGATCCAGTGTTCCGATCCGCGTTCCTGCAACATATCCCAGATAGCTTTGAGATCGACGCCACCGCTGCCGAGATCCTTGTAGAGGATTTTCTCGTTGTGCATCTCCCGGGTCGGGGTCGGGCCGGTGTAGCCGCGGTACATGGCGTCGCAATCTTTCCAGTGGATACCAGCGATTCGATCGTAGTAGCGGTCGATGATCTGCACTGGATCACCTCCGCCCAGGGTGATGTGTGCGGTGTCCGGCAACATCCAGACGTATGACGGATCGGTCAGCTCCATGATCCGGTCGATCTCTTGTGGACGTTCCACCGGTCCCCAGATGTGTGGATGCGGAGCGAGCTTGATGCCGAGTTCGGCGGTGTGTCGACCCAGTTCATTGAGCGAGTCGGCCAGCGCCTTGAGATCGTCCTCGCTGGGGCCACCCGGCGGCCGGCTCCCCATGTTGATCTTGAAATGCTGGCAACCAAAACGTGAGAGGAAGTCCCGGGCGAAGGCGACGTGGTCGGCGATCGTCTGGTTCCGGCCTTCCTTGCTGATGAAATCCATCGCCTGACCGGCACCGCCGTTGGAGCAGGTGACGACGGTGAGGGAATGTTCGGCCATAAGCGCTTCGAGTTCGTCGAGCCGGTCCAGATAGTGCATGACATTGTCTCGATAGGGTTCCACCGCGGGAAAGCCGAGTTCGCTGACAAGCTCGGCATGCCGGGGCTCGAATTGCGTGAAGATGTAGGTGGCAACGGCGAAGCGGTTCTTGCTGGCCTCTGTCACGAACGACCTCTATTCTGAATGATGTGCTGATTGCTGATGCTCTCTATCTTCGCACGGAGCGTGGCAGATGGCCACAGATGCCAGGGACGATGGGTTCTCCAAAATGTCATGAATCCTTGCCTGAATGTCTGGTATCCAATACACTGAAGCCATCGAATCGTTCAGAACGAACCACTGGAAGGGTCCATCGGTGGGGCGACGTGTGGAGACGGACAAACTGGAGAGCCGGGTACGGGAGCTGAGGCTGGCGGTCGGGTTGAGTCAGGCCGAGCTTGCCAGGCGGGCTGGAATCACCAGACAGGCGATCGGCGGGATCGAGTCCGGGAGTTATGTGCCGAATACCGCGGTGGCATTGCGGCTGGCTCGAGCGCTGGGATGTTCGGTTGAAGACCTCTTCCGAATACACGACATATCCCTGAAGTTATCGGCTCGGCTGATCTCCACGAACGACGTGGATGATGCTTCGTCAATCGCCGGGGCAGACCACTCCGGAACTGACGGAACAGATAGAAAGCGATTGAGTCTGGCCCGGGTGGGGGAGGACATCGTTGCCTGCCCGCTTTCCGGGCCGGAGAGCTTCCGGGCGGCTGATGGGATCGGATCGGTATCGAAGCAGCGACCAGGCTATCTCGATATCGATCTCCTGATCGAGCCGGAAACGGTCGATCGATCGGTACTCCTGCTCGGCTGTGATCCGTCGCTGGGCTTGCTGGCCGATCACGTTCACCGAGTCAGTTACGATACGCGGGTTATCTGGCATCACGCCGGGAGTGTGGCTGCTTTGCGGGCACTGCGCAACGGCGAGGCGCATGTCGCTGGAACCCATCTCTGGGACCCGGAAACCGGGGAATCCAACCTTCCGGTGATTCGTCGCGAGCTCTCCGGCCTCCCGGTGGTCGTGATCGCGCTCTCGGAGTGGCAGCAGGGGTTGATGCTTCGACCGGGAAACCCGAAACAGCTACGGACGATCGCTGATCTGGCGCGACCGGATGTATCGATCGTCAATCGTGAGCCTGGATCGGGAAGTCGGGTGTTGCTCGATTATCACCTGGCGGAGGCCGGTCTCACCCCTGATCAGATCTCCGGCTACGATCGCGTTCGCCGAACCCACGAGGCGGTTGCGGCTGCGGTTCGAGACGGTCTGGCCGATGCCGGTCCAGGGATTCTCGCCTCGGCCCGGGCAAATGGCCTCGAATTCCTTCCATTGCAGGAAGAGCGCTACGATCTGGTGATTCCGGCGAGCTTCATGGACTATCGCCCGGTTCAGGCATTGCTGGAGACCGTCACCGGCGCCGGATACCGGCGTGAGATCGAGACGCTGGGTGGCTATGACTCGTCGATAACGGGGACGTTGATTGCCGAGACGGGAGCCTGATGGCAGTGAATCGAACAGGGGCTAACTGATGCTACAAAAGCCAATTGTCCGGATCGTTCTGGCGATTCTGGTGTTGACCGTCTTCCTCGGCGCCTGTGTTCTGGGGCCGATGTTCTACGATTTCAGCTTCGGAGCCAGTGACGATACGGCCGAACTCACGGTGGCGGTTTCTGCCAGCGTGCTACCAGTTTTCGAGCGTATTGCCGATGCGTTCGAAGATCAGTACAACGCCGAGGTGAGTCTGACTTCTGGCTCTACCGAGCAACTGGCTCAGCAGATCGAGTCAGGGGCTCCGGTCGATCTGTTTGTCTCCGCTGACGTTGAAACGATCGAGCGGCTCGACGAATCGCGCTGGATTGTCAGTGACTCGATCAGTTTCTATGCGCGCGGGTCGCTGGCTCTCTGGACGCGGGATGACAGCGACCTGGAGATCACCTCACTCGACGATCTGACCCAGAGCGACATCCAGCGAATCGCGATTGCCAATCCGGACTATGCCCCGTATGGCGCTGCGGCCCGGGAAGCTCTGCAATCTGTTGGGCTCTGGGATGAGCTGGAAGATCGAATCATTCTCACCCAGAACGTCAGGGCAGCTCAGGAAACGGCCGCGACCGGCAACGCTGATGTTGCAATCGTCGCGGTATCGCTGGCCATTGAAGCTGGCGAGGGCAACTGGGTGGTGGTACCTGAAGAACTGTACGAGCCGATTGATCAGTCGATGGCAGTCGTAGTCCGAACGACCCACGAAGATGCGGCCCGGACGTTCATCGAGTTCACCACTGGTCCCGAGGGGCGAGCGTTGCTCGAGGATGTCGGATTCGATGTTGATCAGCGTGACGCTCCGTGATCTGGGACCCGGTTCGGCTCTCGCTGCAGGTGATGCTGGTGGCCTCACCGGCGGTCTTCATCATCGGGCTGGCGCTGGCGGTAATTCTGGCAAAGCGGACGTTTCGTGGGCAGGTGGTGCTGGAGACAGTGGTCATGTTGCCGCTGGTGTTGCCGCCGACGGTGCTCGGCTATGGCCTGTTGCGGGTACTTGGCTCCGGAAGTCCGCTGCAGGACTGGTTTCGTCTCGACATCCTGTTTACCTGGCAGGCTGCGGCCATCGCCGCCACCGTCGCCGGGATCCCGTTGATGGTCCAGGCTGCCCGGGCAGGGGTGCGGAACGTTGACCCGACGCTGGAGCATGCGGCGGCTAATCTGGGGGCAGATCGTCTGACGGTGCTCCTGCAGGTGACGGTGCCGATGGCGAAGCGGGGAATCATCGCCGGGACGGTGCTGGGGACCTTGCGGGCATTCGGCGAGTTCGGCGCCACGATGATGGTGGCGGGAAGCATCCCTGGTCGAACCCAGACGATGCCACTGGCTGTCTACGATGCGGTCCAGGTTCGCGATTTCGATCTGGCCAATACTCTTGTTGTGATCATGGTGGCGCTGTCGTTTGCCGGCCTCTTTCTGGCACGCCGACTGAGCCGGTAGCGCGATTCGGAGTTGCTACAGTCTGGAGCGATTTGGATGGAGACTGACCGTGTGGACCGTGGTCGTGCAAGGATCGAACGATATTGGCTCGGCAATTGCCTGTCGTCTGGCGCAGGACGGACAGAGAGTGCTGATCCACGATGGCCCGGCACCGACCACGACGCGACGGGGTATGGCGTTCGCCGACGCGATCTTCGACGGTGAAGCTGCGCTGGAGGGCATCCGGGGCATTTGTATCGATACGCCGCGCGAATCTGACCTGGCGGCCGGAACCGTTGTGCTCTCCTGCTCGACGTTCGAGGACGTGCTGGACTCGGTGCCCCCGGATATCTTGATCGACGCCCGGATGCGGAAGCGAGAGATCCCGCAGAACATCCGAGCGTTGGCCGGTCTGACGATCGGGCTCGGCCCGGGATTTCATGCCGGAAAGAACTGCCACATTGCAATCGAGACGAGCTGGGAAGATCTCGGCCGGGTGATCGATGATGGACCGACACTCGAGTTTCGTGGTGAACCACGCGAGATCGGTGGCCGTCAACGAGAGCGCTACATCTATGCGCCTGTTGCTGGAAGTTTCCAGACGAGCCTGAACATCGGTGACGAGGTCTCCGAAGGCGACGTTGTGGCAATGATCGACGACACCCCTCTGCACGCCCCGCTTTCGGGGACGCTGCGTGGCCTCACGCGTGATGGAGTCCCAGTTGCTGAGCGAACGAAGGTTGTCGAGGTCGATCCACGAAGCAGGGAGCTGGCGAACGTCTCTGGTATCGCGGAGCGCCCCGGACGTATTGCGGATGGAGTTCGCCGTGCGCTGGCGGCCTGGATTGCCCAGCGAGCTGGCTGATGGCTGAATCATTGCCTGTTCCTTCGGACGTTCGCTGGCAACTGGAGCGGCTGGTTTCGAGTCTCCAGTCGATACTTCGATCCAGCTTTCGGGGCATCTATCTGCACGGCTCGCTGGCGATGGACTGCTTCAA
>SLFF01000349.1 GCA_007124395.1 Thermomicrobiaceae bacterium
CCGACGCTGAGGATGATATGCAGGCCGACCTGCAGGAAGAAGGAGCTAACCTGCTCCGAGAAGTCGAGCGTATGGAGCTTCAGCTCGTCCTGAATGGCCCGTATGACAACCACGATGCCCTGCTGTCAGTACATGCCGGTACAGGTGGCGTCGATGCCCAGGACTGGGCCGAGATGCTCATCCGGATGTATCTCCGCTGGGCAAGCAGTCAGGGATTCTCCAGTAAGGTGCTCGACCGGACTGAAGGCGAAGAAGCGGGCATCAAGAGTGCCACAATCGAAATTCGTGGCCCCTATGCCTTTGGCTATCTCCGGAGCGAGGCCGGGACGCATCGTCTGGTCCGACTGTCACCGTTCGACGCGGCACACCGGCGCCATACGTCCTTTGCTCTGGTTGAAGTGCTCCCAGAGGTCGACGACGCGCCAGAGGTCGAGATTCGCGATGACGATCTCCGGGTCGACACGTTCCGGGCTTCCGGAGCTGGCGGGCAGCACGTCAACAAGACCGATTCGGCCGTTCGGATAACCCATTTGCCAACCGGCATCGTGGTCACCTGTCAGAACGAGCGGTCCCAGCTTCAGAACCGTGAGACGGCGATGAAGTTTCTCCGCGCCAAGCTGATCGAGATGGCGCTGCGGGAACGCGAAGAAGAGCAATCGAAGATGAAGGGTGAACACATCGCATCCGGCTGGGGCAACCGTATCCGCTCTTACGTCCTGCAGCCATATACGATGGTGACCGATCACCGAACCGAGTTCAGTACCTCGAACGCCAACGGAGTTCTGGAAGGCGGTCTCGGTGAACTCATCGATGCCTACCTGCATCAAAAGCTCGGAGAGGACAATGACGCCTGATCTGATCCGACGACAACCAGCGCTCATCCTGCTGTTCTCCCTCGTTCTCGCGCTGTTCGTCGGGCTGGCGACGCCAGCTTTCAGTTCTGATGCGTCAGCACAGGATGGGAACCTGGTCCTCAACGACCAGAGTGTAGAGATCGATTTCCCACAGCAGATCACTTTCAACCTGGAAATCGACTCACCCGAGCCGGTTCAACGGCTGGAACTCCGGTATCAGCCCGTATTCGCCGATGCGGCCAGTGCCGAACGCCCTGATTTCGAGCAGGGGGCAACCTCGATAAGCACCAGCTACGAGCTGGATCTACGAACACGGTACCTTCCGCCAGGGATCGATGTCGATTACCGCTGGATCATCACGCTCGAGAGCGGCGAGATTCTGGAGACTGAGCAAGAGCGCTTCTTCTTCATCGACAATCGCTACGACTGGCAGGTCAATACCGAAGATCTGGTGTCGATCTACTACTACGATGGCGGCTCCGGATTCGGCGATCTCGCAATGGACGTCACCAATCGGACGATTGAACGGTTCGGATCGGATTTCGACGTCCAGATCGATGAACCGATCAACATCGTCATCTACGGCAGCGTCAGCGATTTTCAGGACGCATTGCCCTACAACAGCCCCGAGTGGATCGGTGGATTTGCTGATCCGGGCCAGAATCTGATCGTTGCAGGCATCTCACCGGGAGAAGGTGCGGCCACGGAAATGGGCCGAATGCTGACGCACGAGGTTATCCATCTGCTTGTGGCGCAGGCCACCTGGAACCCGTTCAACAGTGCCCCGCGATGGCTCGATGAAGGTCTGGCGATCAACTATCAGGAAGTCCGTGAAGAGCGCTTCCGGCGTGTGCTCGACCTGGCGGTCGACGAAGGACGCCTGATTCCACTCCCGGCACTGCGTTCGAGTTTCCCGAGTGATCCGGACCTGGCGATTCAGTCTTACGCTCAGAGTGAGAGCGTGGTTGAGTTCCTCATCGAAAACTACGGTCACGAGGCAATTGCCTCGATTCTGGACGCCTACAGCGAGGGTGTCCCACACAGTGAAGCTGTGGTTGTGGGCATGGGAATGACCCTTGAAGAGATCGATGACGAATGGACCGCGTGGCTCGGCTACGATGGAGACGCCGCCGGGGTGGATCACACCGAAGCGCCGTCACCTGGCACGATGGAGCAAACCGAAGATATGCTCGCCAACTTCGGATTGATGCCCATACTGGTGATCGGTGGCGCCATTGTGGTGATCATGGGACTGGTCCGGATGGTGCAGGCCGTGAATGTTCGAGACCTCGATGAAGACGTAAGTCCTGACGTCGAGTATTACGGCCAGGACATGTACGAAGAGGACGAATTGTTCGAAGGCGATATGCTTGAAGATGACGCGCTCGAGGACGACGATGACAGGCCCCGCGGGACTCCACCAACCTTGACATGACCGGTGTCAATTGCTAAGCTACCTCGAGTTAGCACTCTCGCATGATGAGTGCTAATCGGGGTGATACATATGAGCGACGAGCTGAGCGAACGCCAGCAAAAAATTCTGAAACTCATCGTTCAGGAATACGTCCATACCGGACGCGCGGTTGGCTCGAAAGCGCTAATCGACCGGTACAAACTGGGCGTCAGTCCAGCCACGGTTCGCAACGATATGGGTATCCTGGAAGATCAGGCGTTTCTCCAGCACCCCCATACGTCCGCTGGGCGTGTGCCAACGGATTCCGGCTATCGCTACTACGTGGAGAACCTGTTGGGTAACCCGCGGGTCCCGATGAGCGAGCAGATCCGGATCCGGCACCAGTTCAGTCAGGTGGAAATGCAGGTTGCCGCGTCGATGAAGCTGGCGGCGGCCGTTCTGGCCGAGGCCAGTGGCAACATCGCGCTCATCTCACCACCGCGCAGTATTCAGGAGACCGTTCGGCACTTCGAGCTGATCAGTCTGCGTGACCATTTGATACTCCTGATTCTGGTGACTCAGTCTGGAACCGTTCATGAGTCTTTCCTGCACATCGATGATCCGGTGGATCAGGAAACGCTGAGTGCCACCAGTCGCCAGTTGAACGACGAGATTCGTGACATGCGGCATACGGAGATTCAGCTTCAGGCCAGTCGTCATGAATCGTTTAGCGCCCTGGTGCTGGAACAGATCGCGGCACTGATGCAGCGCACCGAGCAGGAGAGCACCGCAGAACTTCATTCCGAAGGTCTGGAACGGGCTCTGCGACAACCGGAGTTTTCCCACGGCGGGGTTGCCCAGCAATTGCTGGAAGTGCTTCGCGGCGGGGCATTACTCTCGGTTCTGTTGCCGCAAGTTCGGCAGAAAGATGATCTGAGGATCTTTATCGGCTCTGAGAACGTCTCTGATGAACTTCAGTCTTATGGTGTGATCATCGCCCGATACGGGGCAACCAGCGAAGTAACCGGGTTGCTCGGAATTCTGGGCCCGACCCGGATGCCGTATGACCGATCAATATCGACCGTTAGGTACGTTTCACATCTCCTGAGTGATCTGTTGCGTCACGTTCATGCGGATGAACCAGAACAATGACGCGGCCGTTGATCCACACAGGAATACCCGGAAAACCGGAAAGGATGGCGATTTAATGCGCGATCCCAACACTGACGAGCAGACAGACAATCTCAACGGCACCGAGGAACAGGACGCTTCCGCCGACGAGGAAACGTCACAGCAGACGAAGACGGGCAGTATGGAAGAGGAACTGGAAAACGAACGCCAGCGTTCCGCTGAATACCTCGATCAGGCTCAGCGGGCACGCGCCGAACTGGTGAACTATCGGCGCCGGACCGAAGAAGAACTCGCGCGGATGCAGAAGCTGGCCGGAGAACGCGTTCTTGCCAAGATCCTGCCGGCGATCGATGACCTCGACCGTGCTATCAAGTCGATGGACGCGGCCGACCGGCAGTCATCCTGGGGCGAGGGCATCATTCTGGTTCAGAAGAAGATCTGGGGCATGCTCGAATCCGAGGGCGTCTCTCCGATCGAATCACTGGGCAAGCCGTTTGACCCGAGCGTCCATGAGGCCATTTCGATGCAGGAAGGTGCCGGTGGCGCCACGACGGTCGTTCAGGAATTCCAGCGAGGTTTCATGCTGGGTGACCGGGTTCTCCGACCGGCAATGGTAGTAGTCGGTTCTGCCGAAGATGCACCAGCTACTGATGAAGATACCGACGATACCGAAACACGCGAAGAACGATAGAGAGGAACGAATCAATGGGACGAACTATTGGAGTTGACCTCGGAACGACGAACTCGGTCGTCGCTATTATCGAGGCTGGCGAACCGACAGTGATTCCGAACGCCGAAGGCGAACGCATTACGCCATCGGTCGTGGCTGTGACGAACACCGGAGAGCGCCTTGTTGGTCGCTTTGCCAAGCGTCAGGCCGTCACGAACCCTGAGAACACCATCTTCTCAGTGAAGCGCTTCATGGGCCGGGATTTTGATGACCCACAGACCCAGAAAGACGCATCACAGTTGCCGTATGAAATCCGCAAAGCGGACAACGGTGGCGTAGAGATCAAGGTCGGCGAGTCCTGGCACAGCCCGCCAGAGATCTCGGCAATGATTCTCCAGAAATTGAAGGCTGACGCCGAGGCGTATCTCGGTGAATCCGTCGACAAGGCCGTCATCACGGTGCCGGCATACTTCGACGACAGCCAGCGGAACGCAACCAAGGACGCCGGCCGAATTGCCGGTCTCGAGGTCCTCCGCATCATCAACGAGCCGACCGCATCGGCACTCGCCTACGGCCTTGAGAAGAAGGAAGACGAGCAGCTCGCGGTCTATGACCTCGGCGGCGGCACCTACGACATTTCGATTCTTGATCTGTCCGAGGGTGTCTTCCAGGTTCTGGCAACCAACGGTGACACGCACCTTGGTGGCGACGACTTCGACCAGCGCATCATTGACTGGCTGGCCGACGAGTTCAAGAATCAGGAAGGCATCGACCTTCGCCAGGATCGTATGGCCCTTCAGCGTCTGAAAGAAGCCGCTGAGAAGGCCAAGATCGAGTTGTCCAGCACGCAGCAGACCGACGTCAACCTGCCGTTCGTGACGGCGGATGCGTCCGGTCCGAAGCACATGAACATCACGCTCAGTCGCTCCAAGCTGGAGCAGCTGGTCGGCGATCTGATCGCTCGCACCGTCGAGCCGATGAGTGCAGCGCTGAAGGACGCCGAGATGAGCAAGGACAAGGTCGACGAAGTGCTGCTGGTTGGTGGCCAGACACGAATGCCACAGGTCCAGAAGCGCGTCGCCGAGTTCTTCGGCCAGGACGCCCACAAGGGCATCAACCCGGACGAAGTAGTCGCCATTGGTGCTGCCATTCAGGCCGGTGTGCTCGGTGGCGAGGTCAAGGACGTGCTGCTGCTCGACGTGACGCCGCTGACGCTCTCGATCGAGACACTCGGTGGAGTCGCCACGGCATTGATCGAGCGCAACACAACGATCCCGACCCGGAAGAGCCAGATCTTTACCACGGCATCCGACAACCAGAACCAGGTGGAGATCCACGTGGTTCAGGGCGAGCGGCCGATGGTTGCCGACAACAAGAGCCTCGGCAAGTTCGTTCTGGACGGTATTCCGCCAGCTCCGCGCGGGGTTCCGAAGATCGAAGTGACGTTTGACCTCGATGCCAACGGCATCCTCAATGTCACGGCCAAGGATCAGGCGACCGAGCGCGAGCAGAAGATCACCATTACCGCTTCCAGTGGCCTCTCCGAGGACGAAGTGAACCAGATGGTGAAGGACGCCGAGCAGTATGCCGAGGAAGATCGGCAGCGCCGCGAGGCGATCGAGTTCCGCAACCAGGCCGAGGCGATGGTCTATCAGGCCGAGCAGACCGTCACGGAGTACGGCGAGCAGATCCCGGCCGAGACCAAAGAAGAGCTCGAGGCCAAGGTTGCCACCGTCAAGGACATTCTCGAGAACGATCGAGAGAACATGGAACGGCTTCGCCCAGCCCATGAAGACCTCGCTCAGGCTCTGTCCAAGGTCGGCACCTCGATGTACGAGCAGGCCGGCGCTGACGGCGC
>SLFF01000438.1 GCA_007124395.1 Thermomicrobiaceae bacterium
GACCAGAAGGGGCGGATCGGGATCGGCGCCAGCGAACGCTTTCCCCTGCCTGACGAGATTGCCGCCCGTCTGAGAAGCAGTGACGTCGAACTGGGGAATCTCATCGACGATACGCTGCCCAATACCGCCGGCCGGGCGAAGCTCGTCGGCGCCATCAACGTGATCACCGGCAGCCGGCGTGATCGGATGGACATTCTCACCAACGCAGTTATTCTGGCCCTCGCTGACCTGATCGAACCGTGGCGAACGGGGTAGCCCGCGCCAGACGAAATTTGGAGCAATCGATTGACGACCAAACAGTGGGATGCTGGACACTATAACGATCAGTTCGCCTTCATCTGGGAGTACGGGTCCCGGGTGCTGGATCTTCTGCAACCGGTCAACGGGGAGCGGATTCTCGATCTCGGTTGTGGCACCGGCCATCTGACCGCCGACATCGCCGGAACCGGCGCTACCGTTATCGGTATCGATCACTCAGCAGACATGATCGACGCGGCAAAATCATCCTACCCGGCAATCGAGTTCCACCAGTTGGACGCCACGGATTTTCAGTTCGATGAGCCGTTTGACGCGATCTTCTCCAATGCGGTGTTGCACTGGGTACGCTCACCCAAGGTAGCGATTCAGCGTATTCACGCAGCTCTCAAACCGGGTGGACGATTCGTCGCCGAGTTCGGTGGGCACGGGAACGTAGGCGCAGTGGTTCAGGCGTTGATCGCAGAGCTTGAGCGACATGGCTACACGGATGCAGCCGATCGGAACCCCTGGTTCTTCCCGTCGATCGCCACCTACACCGCGCTACTCGAAGCACACGGTCTCGAACCGGTGATGGCCCGCCTCTACGATCGACCTACCCTGCTCGACGGTGGCGAAACGGGCCTGGCTAGCTGGCTCACGATGTTCGGCGATTCGTTCCTGCACGACGTCCCGACAGACGTGCGAGACACCATCGTCAACAACGTGGCTGAGCAGTTGCGTCCATCGCTATTCCGGGATGGGAACTGGTATGCCGACTACCGCCGTCTTCAGGTAGTGGCGCACCGCGTTTAGCACGACGCCAGCATAGAGGGGATTTGATGACGATTCCTGATTTTCAGACAGTTATGCGGCCTCTCTTGAACCAGTTCGCCGATGGCAATGTGCACTATGTTCGTGAACTGATTGATCCGCTGGCAGATGAGTTCGGGCTATCTCCTGAGGAGCGGAAAACGCTCTTGCCAAGCGGAGGGCAGGGGCTCTTTCGAAATCGCGTTGGATGGGCGGTTTCGCATGTTATGAAAGCTGGCCTACTGGAACGCCCGGGACATGGCAGATATCGCATCACCGACCGCGGGAGAGCTGCGCTAGAAGCCAAATCCCACCGCATTGATGTCAGCTACTTAAAACAGTTTCCTGAATACCGCGAGGTACGCACCGCACAGGCGAAGGCAGGTGGAGAGTCGGTTGCCAAGACGAGTGAACTGTCCCCAGATCAGGCAGCTACTCCTCGAGAAACGCTTGAACAAAGCTACTACGAACTCCGCGCAACGCTCGCCCGTGATGTTCTGGATGCGGCGAAGTCGGTATCGCCGGGAAAATTCGAAGAGATTGTGGTTGAACTGCTCGTAGCGATGGGTTACGGCGGCTCCGGTGATCACGCTGCCCGTGCAGTTGGTCGGTCAGGTGATGAAGGCATTGATGGTGTCATCAACGAGGATAAGTTAGGGCTGGACTCAATCTACATTCAGGCGAAACGCTGGGAGAATGTGGTTGGCAGGCCCGCAGTTCAAGCGTTCTCCGGCAGCCTCGACGGCTTCCGCGCTCGCAAAGGGGTAATGATCACTACCTCGAGCTTTACCCCAGGAGCTCATGATTTCGTAGCCAAAATTGAAAAGAGCATTGTGCTGATCGATGGCAACCAGCTCGCTGAACTAATGATCGACTACGGAATCGGCGTTTCTGAAGTGCAGTCCTATTCGATCTACCGGATCGACACTGACGTCTTCCTCGAGGAATAGGCTGCCATCACAGATTCACCACATACGTCCGCGAAATCTTGTCGTGCCATGCCTGGTTGTCTTTGTCGATGGCGATCCAGAAGAAGCCGAGGTAGCAGGGGAGTGAGCTCACAAAGTACCCCACCAGGCGCAGCAGAGCCCGACTCCACCCGATACCGCCAATCGATCCATCCGAACCGACAATCCGCATCCCGAGCATGAGCTTCCCCGGAGTTCCACCCAGCATCGCCCAGCACGGCAACAGATAGAACAGTGTGACGATCCCGCTGGCGGTATACGACACCTCCAGAATCGCCATGTTCTCCAGATCCATCGCGATGCCAATGCTCATCCCGATAATCAGCGCGATCAGCGTGATGAAGATCCCGTCGATGATATAGGCAATCAATCGGGGGACGAATCCTGAGAAGACCACCTGAGCTTCTGGCTCCGGGATCTCACCGTATCCGGGACGTTCGCTCATTTCCACGCTCCACAATCACGTCAGGCTGTTTCAGACAGGATGACTGATTGCAGCGGGCTACTCCATCACCCTATCGTACTGGTGCCAGAGGTGATATCAGCAGCGAATCGTAAATTCGGAGCGTCATGAAACAGGGTCATCCGGCTCTTCGACGGGCTCGGTGTGCTCCGGTTCCGGTTCGTCAGAATCGTCAGTCTCCGGCTCGATGTCCGGCAGGTCCAGCAATGTTCTAGCGTCCCCGTAGCGATCCTCGCTTCCGAGAATCACGGTGATAACGGTGGTGTCGCCTTCGCGTGATGCAACAACGAGGCACTGGCCTGCCTGGCCAGTGGTGCCGGTCTTGATTCCATACACATCCTCGTGGACCAGCAGCTCGTTGGTGTTGAACACCTCGATCACCCGGGGATTGTTGCCACCAACCTGAATCTCGGCGCTCTTCATCGCCACGATGGTCAACAGTGAGTGACGTTCCATCAGCGCCTGCGCGGCGACTGCCAGTTCGCGAGCCGTGACCGACTGGTCCTCGCGATCGTGGCCGGCCGGATGGCGTAGCTCGGTGCTCTCCAGGCCGAGATCATCGGCAACCCGGTTCATCTCCCGGATGAAACGTTCCTGTAGCGCTTCATCATCGTTGCCCTCGATACGCGAGCCGACCACGCGGGACAACGCATTGGCCGCATCGTTGCCCGATGGCAGCATCAACCCGACCAGTAGATCCTGCACCGTTACCAGATCTCCCGCAGCCAGACCCACATGCGACTCGGCAACCGGATCGACGACGTCCGACTCGACGATCTCGATGACTTCGGTGGGCGAGGCATAGTCGAGCACCACCATCGCGGTGAAAATCTTGAGGGTGCTGGCTGGCTGGAGCGGGGCATCGGCCTCTCGCTCAAAGAGGATAGTGTCACTTTCCGGATGAAAGACATAGGCGGCTCTGGCCGTGAGTTCAACATCTTCCGGAATGAGGTCCGGGGGTTGCGGTTCCGGGGTCGCGGTAGGAGTCATCGAGCCGCTCAGAAACTCCTCTGAGACGGAGTTGTCATCCGAGCTTCCAGAGCGGAATGTATCGACATTAGCGAGATCGGCAACACTCCGGTCCGTCAATGCCAGAAAGACGGTCCCCAGGGCGAGAACTACCGAAATACCGAGAAAGATGTAGCCAGTCAACCCGGACCGTCGCCCTGGCGAGTGCCGATCCAAATACCACTCCTCGTGTCTGCCATTGCCGAGGACCGAGACGATCGGCCCAATCACCTATTGTACTGTCCAGTTGCGATCAAGTACCGCGATCACGATGAATCACTCTCGGTGTCAGATCGACGGTCGTTCGTCTCTCGATGCACGGCAATGGGAACCGGAACCGTCGCCCTTATACTGGTGCCGTTACCGGGGATGCTGACGATGTCCAGCCGGCCGCCGATCTGCAACATGCGCTCATGCATCGTGGTGAGGCCATAGTGACCGGCGTTTTCGGCGCCATCGTTTCGAACGAATCCGACACCATCGTCCTGAATCTCTACCAGCAACGTGGTATTGCTGGTTCGCATCGTGAGCGACACGGTCTGGCACTCCGCGTGCTTCCCGACGTTGGAGATCGCTTCCTGAATGACACGGAACAGTGCGGTCTCGACTCTGGCTGAGATCGGTGGGAGCGAGGCCGGAAGCCTGGCATCTACGGTGAACATGCTCGAATCTTCGATCTCCGCGACAAGGTTTGCAACCGCTTCCAGTAGACCTCGCCCCTCCAGCGGAGCCGCGCGAAGATCCCGCACCGAACGGCGCGCCTCCTCCAGGCTGCTGCGGGACTGCTCCAGTGCCCGTTCGACCCACGGTCGATAGCAACCATCATCGGCCGGAATCGCCAGATCGAGCCGCTCGAGGCAGAGAATCACGCCGATCAGTCCCTGCGCCAGTGTGTCATGAATCTCTCGCGCAAGACGGGCCCGCTCCTCGGCAATCGCCACGTTCTGGGCCTCCCGGTAGAGCCGGGCATGTTCGATGGCAATCGCCGCATGGTTCGCAATGGTCCGGAGCATCCTGGCTTCGGGATCCCGGTAATCGTGCTCGACATAACTCTGAGCGCTTATCATCCCGATCACCTGATCGCCCCGCATGAGTGGCACAGCCAGCACGCTCAGGCATTGCCGGTCGAGATGGCCAAACCGGTTGGCTCGCTTGTATTTCGGATGATTGGTGACATTTCGGTGGATCGACATTTCGCCGTTTGCGATTGCCTCACTGAGCACCGGACTGAGCGGCAATGCCCGGCGAGGAGGGAAACGCTGGTCACCATCGACGATGAACTCGAAATCATGCAGCCCGTCGGGTCGGGCCAGGGCAATGAGAAAGGCATCGGCCGGCATCAACTGGACAATCTCCTCGTAGAGCGTCTGGAAGATCTGCTCCAGGTCAAGGCTCGATGTCACCAGCTGCGCCACCCGGTGGAGCACTTCCAGTTCGGAGATCTGCTGATGCGCTTGCTCAAACAACCGTGCATTCTCCATTGCGGAGGCAGCCTGGTCGGCGAAAAGTGAGAGCAGGGAGATGTCCTGTTCAGAGAATGCATCGATCCGGGTAGAGGTGGCGGAGATCACTCCGATTGCGCGCTCCCGGGCAACCAGTGGAACGATCAGCAGTGAACGACTCTGCGGAACATGGAGAAAATCGAGATTGACCCGGGGATCTATCCGAATATCTTCCACGTAGGCGGGTGTCCGGGTGCGAAGCACCTCACCGCTGAGGGAAGAATCGATCGGTAGTCCGCCCTTGTGGATCACCAATCCCGCATTTCCGCTGCCAATAACGAATGCCAGTGCGTCACTGTCATCGGCGATCCGGATAATGATGGTATCGGAATCGATCAACCGGAGCGCTTCGTCGGCGATGAGCTGCAACGTCCGGTCCTGGTCGAGATCGCTGACCATCGATGTGCTGACCCGTTGCAGGCTGAGCAGCCGCCGCTCACCTTCTCTATGTCCTTCTACCTGAGCGTGCAGTCGTTCGAGGATAATGCTGACGGATCGCTCTGAGAGCATCGACACAACGCGCCGGGTGAAGTCCGTAATGATTCCGTGGATCCGGGCCGTTTCCTGCGCGTCATTTAGCTGCCACTCGTGGCGTGCAGCATCCTCTATGAAGAACATTCCCTCGATGATCGGGTGAATCGCGAACTGGTCAGTCTGCCAGTACCCGTCCATACCTTCTACGAAGCGTTGCAGAGGTTCGAACGATTCCTCTGTCACCGCATGGACGAGCGTCGCGGCGTATCGGATCGCCCCTTCATCAACATCGAACTGGTCGACATTCCAGCTCTTCGCCAATGCGTTACGCACATCAGGAAGCGCCCGATTGGCAATCGCCTCAGCAAGGCTATCGCGCGATATGGCGCCATCCGGAGGTGTCAACGGTCGTGCTCCTGCCCAGACGATTCGCTCGGTGGC
>SLFF01000496.1 GCA_007124395.1 Thermomicrobiaceae bacterium
CCAACGGTCGATTTCGATGCGCTGCTCATTGATGCCTGTCCTTCTCTGAACCGGGAACCGGTCAAATGCTCGCGTCTCTGAACAGCATAATCGGAGAACGCGTTGACATCGTCAAACAGCAACCGCCGGAACAGGAGTAATCCTGTCCCGGCGTTGTGGCAGTGAGCGAAGTATGGAAGCTAGAGCGGGTTGCAAAGAGGTGGTCGAGGAGTAAGCTGGTGGCATGGAGGTGTCATCATGCGCGCATATTCCTACGACCTCCGGACTCATTTGCTTCGCGCCGTGGACTATGGGACGCCGAAGCCGGAGGTCGCTCGTATCTTCGGTGTCAGTACTCGGACTATCGAACGGTACCAGCAGCGACGACGGGAGACGGGCGATGTCGTTCGCCGTCCGATTGTCGGCCGTCGACGGCGCATTGATCCGATACACGAGGCGGAACTGTGGACCCAGCTTGAGCAGCATCCGACGGCAACGCTGGCTGAGCACTGTGCGCACTGGCAGCAGGCACACGGAGTGCGGCTCAGTCGGGCGACGATGTCGCGGCAGATCCATCGGATTGGCTGGAGCCGAAAAAAAGGACGGTGGTGGCCGCCGAAGCCGATGCGGTCGAGCGGGCAGACTGGTGGAGTATCGCCAGTCTCCTGAATCCTGCACAGTGCATCTTCATCGATGAGAGTGGGACCAATACCACCGCAACCCCGCGCTATGGCTGGGCGCCGCGAGGGAGTCGAGCTCATGGTCGTGCTCCACGCAACTATCGAGAAAACACGACACTGGTCGCCGCATTGAGCCCAGATGGAATCACGGCCGCGCTCAGCTTTCCCGGAGCGCTCAATAGCGAAGCCTTCGATGTCTTTCTGGACCGGGTCCTGCTGCCAGGCCTGCCTGCTGGGCAGACGGTGATCATGGACAACCTCAGTGTGCATCGACGTCGCAGTGTCCAGGCCCGGATCGAGGCAGCTGCCTGCAGCCTGCTGTATCTGCCAGCCTATTCGCCGGACTTCAACCCGATTGAACAGGCGTTCAGCAAGCTCAAGACCTACCTGCGGCGAACCGAAGCCCGAACCCAGGACGCACTCGATGGTGCGCTGAGCACCGGACTCGCGATGATTACGCCCGCCGATGCCCAGGGCTGGATCCGTCACTGTGGCTACGCACTGCCTCGTCAACCGATATGAAACCTGCTCTAAACTACTGGATGTATCCAGTTTCTACCAGGTCACCGGAGCTTGGCCTAGAGGCAGACCAATGCTCCGGCGATATCTATACCGTGCTCGCGAACAAACCTTACGGTATGGCAACCCCTCCAGGGATTGCGCTCGGGAATGGCGGACGTCCTCCACTTTCTGGATCAACGCCCGGTGAGCGCTCCGGATACGGAACATTCAACGAGATAGGGTGACGTAGCTCATCATTGCTGAACACGGTTCGACTTCCATCAACATCCGCAAGCGACAGCGGATTAGCGCGGTCTCGCACGAACGGATGGAGCCTTGCCGGTTCGTAGACATTAGCGTCCGCGTCACTCAGGATGTCGCTCAAGCGACTTGCCGAGAGCCAACGGCCTTCATAGGCATCAAAGTCACGCACGCGCCCATGTTCGAGCCACGTCGCCGCATCGCGGTCACGGTCCGCCAGTCGCAGCCGCGTCCATTGCCATGCACCCATCTCACTGACCCATTCCGCACCGCTGGGGAAGTAGCGCAGATGCTGGAAGATCTCGCCATCGGCATCAGTCACATAGGTGATGTCTCCGGCGTGATCACGATGCAGGAAGAAGCGTTTCCCTTCCTCCGGCCAGTCCTCCAGCAGGCCTTCGTCGAACTCTTCCTCATGGGCGGCCAGAGCTGGTCGCATGAGCACTGTCGCGACACGTAGCGGTCCAGCATAGATATGCTTCGTAGCGATCTGACCGTTGTCGACTTCCATGAACGGGTTGATAAACGCTGTCTCTCCTCCAGGGCCGCGGCGCACGGCGAGTTCAGTGGCGTGATCCCAGACCAGATCTACAGTTCGTCCCTGATCGGCGATCTGGAGTGGCCGACCATGCGAACCCCAGGTGATTTCTCTCCAGGTACCGCGCTGATCATGCTCCCAGCCCAGACTCTGGCCATCTGCATCATAGGAGAAGGTCCGGTTGCCATAGGCGATCGGCGCGTGTGGTTGTTCGACACTGTACTCGAGTTCGTGCGTATGACTTGTGTGATACACAGTTCGCCAAGGCGGACCGGAGCTGCCAGGGGCACTTCCCTGGTTGCCACCATTCTGGCCCGGGTCAGAAGCTCCACCGCCACCCGGTGTTCCACCCGGCGGTCCGCCGCCGGAGCCACCTGGCGATCCACCCCGGACCTCGTGATGCTGGATCTCCGTTAGCATATTGTCGATCGTATCGAAGGTACGACCAACACTGACTCGTTCCTCATGGGGACTACTGCTCTGCCAGTGTGCCGACGCTCCGATGAGTCGATACAGGTCATCGTACTCATAGTTCCAGTGTACTGGTCCGCCGTACTCGGATGGGTGTGGTTCATCAACGTTGTCGAAGGCCTCAACGACATTGCCAACGGGGTCATACGCCAGTTCCTGATTCTGGAAGCGACGTCCATCGGAGTCCCTTGTCGCAACGCTGGTCAGTGAGCGTGACACTTCATTTCTGGTAAATGTAGTAGCCACGCTATTCCCGTGTTGAAGGTAAGCAGGTTCGCCGAACCGATCGTACTCAAGTCGATGGACATAGGTTTCCTGGTTCTCTGCCTTCTCCCCATCGATCGCGGAAATTCGACCTCCCGCGTCGTAGTCGTACGTCAGCCGCTCACCGTCCGCATAGGTCATAGAAAGCACGCGACCCCAGGCATCTCGTTCCAGTGTTGTTTCCAGCGTCGGTGGCTCTGCTCCCCTCGCCGTCGACGGCGTCCGGATGTGCGAGACCATCTCGCCAAGCGAGCCGTAGTGACGTTCTTCGACACCACCAGGTGACGCAATCTGTTCGATCCGGCCCGCTGCATTATGAGATGCACCCGGGCCTCCCCACTCATAACGAACCTCGCCGACATCGGGATAGTCGGCTCCGACGAGACGGTCAAACTCATAGTGATAGATGATCGCTTGGTCCAGGTCTCGCAATGTTGGCGTAGTTTCGCGGGTCAGATTTCCTGTTAGATCGTACTGGAATTCGATCCGTCCACCGGTCGGAGTTTCTGTGGATGTTCGATGACCGAGTGCATTGTACTCCGCCATTGAGGGGTGCCCGTGATCATCAACGATCCGGAGAAGACGACCAATCGGGTCATGCTGATACGAGGTCCATACATTCTCGTCATCAAGGACCCGGCGAACCTCAGTAGCCATCGTCCGCGCATCCCGATATGTTGCCTCTATACCACCAGCAGGGTCGAAAACCGTTTCCACGGCCCGGCGACCGTCGTGACGGCCACTGCCCAGACTGTAACTTGTCTCGGTAACAGCGCCACCCGGACCCGTTTCGGTAACGACGCGATCCAGTATGTCGTATGCCCACCGACGCGTCGGTTGAACGGCATCAGCCCCCGACATCGTCGTCTGAACGCCTGGCTCATCTATGCCAGGGTGCCGGGCAGCTGTTTCGCGACCGAGCGCATCAAAGGTTCGTCCATTCGATACGATTGTAACGTCATTTGCGGTATTGCCCACTGGATTGTGAACCGTTGCGTCCTTCTGCACCTGGCGGACGCGTCCGAGGCCATCCGTAAATAGCACTGTGTCCAATGTCCCGCCTCGGGCCTCATCCACTCGACTGGTCATCGCCCACGGTACAGATGCCCCAGTTCCCCGGTACACCTGCACGGTTGGCGTGCCACTTCCCTGCTGCCTCGGTCCAGTCATCTGCGTGACCAGTCCGGCGGCATCGTACGACCAGGTTGTGGTTTGACTGTTCGCATCGACGAAGGATGTGACCACTCCGAACCGAAAATCGTAGTCCCGAGTTTCGACAAGGTCGAACGCATCAGTGATTGAGACTGGATGGGTTCGCACCACTTCGTCGTAGGCAATCGATTTCGTTGCGCGCTGATCAATCGCGTTTGGCGGTCCGGTGATACTGACGACATTGCCATCACCATCGACGACGATATCAGTAGTTGCGGTTCTGTCGCCGTCGATCTGCCAGATCTGAGTGATCGCACCGGTCGGTTCAACTGACTGCTGAACGTGACTCAAGATTCGGCCTTCGGCGCCGAGTGCCTGCACGCTCGACGGAACGTTCGATGGTGCAACATCATCTGGATACGAGTAGAGAATCTCGAGAATCTCGCCACTCTCCGCGATATCGAGCACGCGAATCAGATCCCCTGAACCGTCGTACTCGTAGTCGAACGTCCGAACTAACGCATCTGCGATCTCGCCTCGTTCGACGAGCCGTTCGTTTCGCGTGTCGAGCTGCCGGACAACTACGCCAGTGACACCAGGCAGTTGGTCGAACGGCGCGAATCCGGCCGATGGATCCACGAATCGCCATGACTGGTCGATAACCTGGAAGACGGTCCCGCCGGCATCCGCTGTCTCTTCCCGGATCAAGAGCCCATGCGTGTAATAGGAGTCGTTGTGGTAGTTTCGAGTAACGCGTCGAACGACTTCCTGGTTTTCGTCCAGGTGTTCCGCTACCACGGTGTGGTAACCATAGAACTCCCGCTCGCGAACGTCCTCCAGTCCACCCCAGTAATGGTAACGAGAGCGCTGGACTTCCTCCGCTCCGGCAGGTTCGCCCGGTGACACCGTCACGGTTGAAAGCACCCATTGGGAGGATCCGTGGTCTATGGTATTGCCAAGTCTCTGGTACTCGAGATCGATGGTCGCACCCAGTGGTCGCTCGATTCGAGAAAGCAGGTTGGTGTTGCCAGTGAGGTTGCGCGCAACCCGCAGTTCGTGCCGGTGATCACTGACAACTGCGTCCGGGAATCCGTCCCCATACACGTCGACAAGCGTGTCACCCTGTCGGCTTATGCTCTCCGAACCTCCGGCTCCGGGGTTGATGATCAGGTAACAGCCAAACTTACAAAGCGGACCAATGCCGACGGTGAAGTATCCACCTACGCCGACGTTCACGCTGCCGTCAACAGCGTGGAAGTCGCTGGGGAGCGATCCCCACGGCACCTCATCAGCGAAGCCCCGGCCCGTGTTGATTGAGACATGAAGATTGCGATCACCCGTTTCCCTGAGCATGTCGGGACGACCACTGCCGTTGACATCAACTAGTTCGATCGTCTCTTTCCCGCAGGTGAAGCCGGTGCCCAACTGGGGCAACATGATTTCACAGGCAGTCTCAGTCTCCGAAACGCTTGCTGACATACCGCCAGCGAATCCATAGTTACCAGTATTGAAGCTTGCCGTAAGACCAATATCGGCGCTGGCGCTTGTGCCACGTCCCAGGTTCAGCGGATCGAGCGAGCCCCACGGTTCCGGGCTGGCGAATCCATATCCGAGGTTCAACGCAACCATCAGCTGGCCGCCGAGCTCGAACACCGCGTCTGGAAGCCCGTCCCCGTTCATATCAACGAGATCGTGCGAAACCATGCTCATGCCGGCGCCAAGCTCGCCGCTGAACCCGAACTTCAGGCTCGTGGTATCGGAACTCTCGCCTTGGTTCTTACTGTCTGCGGTGGAATCAGCCGCGGACGTTGCGGCCTGTCGGGCGGCTCCCCCCGCCGTAACCTGGCTACTTCCAGATTGCTGTCCACCTCCGTCAGCGCTGGCTGCTCCCCTCCGTCCCTGGCCGTCGGTCTTCGCACCGGAATCACTCGTGGCCTTCACCGGGTTGGCACTCATTCCGATATTGAACGCCATGTTGAAGCCGGATCGATACACGGCGAGCTGGCTATGAGTCAAGCGCTCTCCCAGGCTGCCATCTGGATTGGTGTATTGCA
>SLFF01000321.1 GCA_007124395.1 Thermomicrobiaceae bacterium
CCCGATGCGGGAACTGTATGAGGCTGGTGTTCCGGTGACGGTCAACAGTGATGACCCACCGATGTTCAACACCACGCTGACGCAGGAGTATCGGGAGCTGGTCGATCGATTCGGGTTCACCGTTTCCCAGCTCGAAGAGATCACACTGAACGCGATCAAGTTCGCGTTTCTTCCAGAATCCGAGAAAACCGCGATGGTATCTGCATTTCAGGCCGAGTTCGATCAACTTCGACAGAAGCACGGACTTGACGTAGAATAAGTGCGTACGTACGATGGTTCTTGAGATCCGGTTTAGGAGTAATTGGCTACCGTCGGGTTATTGAGCAGATTATGGTGAGCTACGTATACTTGTAGCATGCGAACATCTCGCTGTACCTGCTTGCTGCCAGATCATCGGAACTTCGTCACCATTTGATCAGCAGCGTATCCCGCCAGTCAGGAAACGAGGGAGTGATGGCCGAGGTGCTACTGACACAGGCTGTCAATCAGGCCGAGGAAGCAATCGAATCTGGCAATTATGGCGGGGCTATCGAGACCTGCCAGCGGATCCTCGGGCAATTTCCGGAGTTTGCCGGGGCACATCGGATCATGGCTGAGGCATATGCCGAGCAGGGTGATCTCGAAGCTGCCCGGGACGCATTCCAGCGAACTCTGGAACGTGACCCACAGAGTATCCCGGCGCATCTCGGACTGGGAATGCTGGCGGAAGAAGCTGGCGATCAAGAGTCTGCGCTTGCCTATTTTCAGGTTGCCTGGGAGATCGATCCACGCCGGCGTGATCTGCGTGAACACGTCAGCCGGATATCCCAGCAACTCTACGGCTCTGATGGACGGCTCTATCTGACACGCGCTGCACTGGCATCGCTCCACTTCCACGCGGGCCGGTGGGACCGTGCGGTTACTGAAACGGCACAGGTGCTTCAGGATTACGCATCCCGCCTCGATGTCCAGGTCCGTCTGACCGAGGCGCTCTGGCGACGCGGTGACGATTCGCAGGCAAAGCAGGTCAGCAATACGATTCTCAAGTCACTGCCATCGGCAGTGGTTCCTTTGCTCATTCTGGCGGATGTTCACCGCCGGGAAGGTGATCAGGCAACAGCCCAGCGGTATCTTCAGCAGGCCCGGGATATCGATCCCGATGGCGTGCGTGCCGCTGACCTGATCATTGTCGGGTTCGACGACCAGGCAGATTTCCTGGCAGTCGATGATATCCCGACCTTCGATGAACAGCTGGTTCATGAGGAACCGGCACGCTATGCTCCGGCACCTGATTTTTCAGCTACCCAGGACACAGACGAGCTCCCACCGATCCAGCGAGACGCTGATCGGGAAGACGTTGTGGTGCCTGACCCGGTGAGCCAGCCACAAGTACCGGAAATGCCCACCGCATCGCAGGAAGCACCTGCAGTTATGCAGCCTTTCCGGTGGGAGGATGTCGGGGACGAAGACCTCGAGGTTTCTGATCTGGACCACGGAACACCTCCACCGCAAGCACCGCAGGCGGATGAGGATCTGTTCTCGCTCTTGAGCGATGAAGAGCTGGACCAGGCTCGCCCGGGTGCTGATTCCTCCACCGGCTATACCAACGTGCTGGATTCGCTTGATGCTGCAGGGATGGAACCGTTCGATCCAACTGGTGGTAGCGATACGACTGCATCTCAGCGGCGTGAGCCACCGCAGCCATCGTCAGAATCGCCGCGTGATGACATGGTGCTGCCATCTGAAGAAGAGCTCGAAGGCGCTCGCCCATCAGAGGAGCGTGAACGCGGCTATACCAGCATGCTGGATTCACTCGAAGCCGAGGGCATGGAGCCATTCGATCCGACCGGTGCAAGTCAGCAGCGTGCCCATCAGGCTCAGCCAGAACCGGAGCCAGCTCCGCATGATGATATGACGTTGCCGAGCGAGGAAGAGATTGAACAGGCTCGTCCAACCGGAGAGCGCGAGCCAGGCTTCACCGGCGTGCTGGATTCACTCGAAGCCGAAGGTATCGAACCGTTCGACCCACTGGGTGAGCAATCTGATGATTCAACGGATCAATCCGCGGCGTCATCGGCGGAAGATGTCGATGACTGGTTCAGCGAGTTCTCGCTTCCGAGCGATGAAGAGCTCGATCAGGCCAAGCCGGAAGAGCAACGTCCGGCTGGGTTCACCGGCATGCTGGACTCTCTGGATGCCGAAGGTATGCAGCCGTTCGATCCGGATCAGTCGGATGCGGGACCTGAACCGGCCGCGTCACCGCCACCGGTTGAACCCGAAGATGCCGGTGATGCGACCATCAGCCTAGATGATCTGGGACATGATGATTCGTTCGAGCTGGACTGGTCACAGATTGACCAGGAGATCGAAGAAGCCCGGCCTGGCGAAATGCCTCGCGGGTACACCGATCAGCTCCGGACTCTCGATGATCATGGACTGGAGCCGTTCTCCTTCGAGGAGCCAGACGCGCAGCAAGAAGCAGTGCCAGAGCCAGAACCTGAGAAGCCGGAGAGCGATGAACTCGATCTCGATCAGATGACGGCCGGCTGGGAAGCAGAGTCTGCGGGAGAACCGGATCCTGTTGATGAGGATATGGATTCGATCGGTGTCATGTTTGGCGATGATCAGATCGACCAGTTCACCGAAACAGAGCCGTTGCGTCCTGAGATGCTCTACGAAGGCCTGGTTTCGGAGACCCCATCGATGGACTCGAGTGAAGAGGAATCCGGATGGCTTGAAGGCGAGACGGCTGCCGATCAGTTCATTGATATGGCGTCTGATATCGATGATCTGAGTACCGACACGGATACGCCTTCGGTTTCTGATCCGATGCCAGTTGTTCCACGTGAAACGCCGCTGGCGACTGTGTCCGCAGAGCGACTCGGTCTGGATGCAGAACTGATCCAGCGGGCCCGTGAGATGAAGCGGGACTTGATCGAGCAGGGAATGGTTGGTGGATCGACTCCACTGCCAGGAACCGAGACCGATGATTCGTCGGCACTGCGGAAAGTGGTGGAGCAGAACCCGGCCGACATCGAGCAGCGGATCGCACTGGCACAATCGCTGATGGCCAGCAGTCCTGACGAGGCGCTGGAGCACTATCGATGGGTTTACCGCAACGCTCCAGAGCGCAGCAGCGAGGTTGTGCGGGATCTCTCTCAATTGATCGACATCATGCGGGAGCGCGAAGTCGGGGTGCACCGGTTGCTCGGTGCGCTGTACCGACGCGGTGGAGACTGGGCAGCAGCGGCATCGCACTACGGAGAATCGTTGACCTACCAGCGCGGAAGTTCGAACCGGTGATTGGAGCAGGGCCACAATGGACGATCAATTGATCTCGCTGCTCGACTACGAGGGGGTGTTGACCGCCCTGGCGACAACGCCGGATGGACTCGTTATCGCCGCGGCCGGGCTGGGTGGCGATGATGCGGAGATTCTCGGAGCTGCCGGTGCAACGCTTTTTTCCGGCGACGGGTCGGGTAGTGAGGACCACGGGATGGTCGAAGTGGGTGATGGAGCAGTTCATCTGCTGCGGGGAGAAGAGTTTTCCCTCGTGGTCCTCACGGACTCAAACGTTCCCCATGAAGCGCTCGTCGATCTGATGCAGGAATCGCTCGAGTCAGTTGCTGGAGCGTTCCGGTAGGCAGGGGCGAGAGAACCGGTCCTCTGATTTCGCTATGGTAGGCTAAGCACCGCTGGATTCTTCCAGCGGTGCTTTTGTGTGTAGTGAATCACCAGTGTGAACGAAGAGAAGGGAATTGGTTGAACGATGGAACGAACACTGATTATCGTGAAGCCAGACGGCGTACAGCGCGGACTCATCGGCCGGGTACTCTCCCGGTTCGAGGAGAAGGGGCTGAGGATCGCCGGACTGAAGCTGATGCGCGTGAGCAATGAGCTGGCCGAAACGCACTACGGCGAGCATCGAGAGAAGCCGTTCTTCGGCGATCTCGTCTCGTTCATCACCTCGTCACCGGTGGTTGTCGGTGTGGTCGAAGGACCGAATGCGGTTTCGATTACTCGAGGGCTGGTCGGGGCAACTAACCCGGCCGACGCCGCAGCTGGAACGATCCGGGGAGACTTCGGGCTGACGATCGGGATGAACATCATCCACGCGTCCGATGCCGTAGAGTCCGGAAAGCGTGAGGTTTCGCTGTTCTTTAATGACAACGAGATCGTCGACTACTCGCGTGACATCGAACGCTGGATCGTCGAGTAGATTCCCCAGGGACGTTTCATGTGAAACGATTCCACCTCTGGCGACGAGACCTTGCCCGCGTTTCACGTGAAACGCGGGTATTTTAATGCTCGAATTCGGCCCGTCAGCGTGCCTCGCCATTCTGATTTATGCCGGGTACCCACTTGCCATCCGCGGCCACTGCTTCTTCCGGGCCTGGCCAGGGCGGGATGGTCATCATCAGCATCCGGAGTGGACGCTCACCGTCCGACCGAAACTGAAACGCGGCGCCAGTCGGAATGGTGACGCATGTCCCGGCCTGCAGATCGACCGTCTCCTCGTGACCATCCAGCTGCCGCCAGAGCTGTCCCTGACCTTCCAGCACATACCAGACCTCTTCGATGGTGAGGTGATACACCGGCGCGGTGATCTGATCCGGCCGCAGCTCGATCAACCCGACACTCGTCTGCTCGGTTCTGACCAGTGGAAAGATCCGGGAGCCATCCGGGGCCGGTTCAGACGGCACCGGCATCTGAACGGTCTGAAACTCGGTCATCGACATCTCCTCAAAACGGGCGATCACGGCTCATCGAACTCGAAAACCGCCCGGATCACGTTGTTCCGACCCCGACTGGTAGCCGTGGTGAACGCGTTGGCGTAGTCATCCAGTCGAAACCGGTGCGTGACCAGTGGTGCGAGATCCACCCGACCTTCAGCCATCAGATCGACGGCCAGCTGCATGGTATTGACCGATCGCCCGGCGAGCTCATGTACGCCGTAACCAAACGAGCCCTGAACATCGACTTCGTGGAACCAGATCGGCGTCCAGTCGACATCCGACGGCATTTTGGGTATACCGACAAGTGCCAGCATTCCGCCGGGACGAATCAGCCGGAGCGCATCGTCGAGCGTGGAGTTGGAGCCGACGCACTCGTAGACACGATCCACCCCACCCTGCACGATGTGCTTGCCCAGCACTGGCTTGATGACCTCGGCATCGACCCGCTCGGCTATCTGTCGATAGAATCCGATGCCCCGTTCAGGCCGGATCACCTCATCTGCACCGAGCTGCTTTGCCATCTCGACCTGGTAGGGGTGGCGGGCCGTCATCAGAATCCGGGATTTGCAGCCGATCGCCCGGATCGCCGCCAGCGTCACCAGTCCCATCACCCCGGAACCCATGATGAGAATCGTCTCGTCGTCCCCCGGGCGATGTCGCAACACCGCGTGCAGGGCAATACCGAACGGCTCGGCAATCACGGCAGCTTCATCCGGAACATGATCTGGCAGTGGAATTACCTGTGATCGATGCGCCAGGAACTGTGGACTCCAGCTGCCACCGGTATCTCGACAGAAGCCGGTGAGCATTCCCGGACTGAGCGTTCCCACACGAAACCGGGCACAGAGGTTGGGGCGTCCACTGGCACACATCGAGCAGGGATCATCGGCAAACCCGCGTTGCTCGCAGGACAGCAGTGGATTGATCACCACCCGCTGCTGTGGCTCGAATCCGTGGCCATCGTCGTTATTTCGGGAAATGCGGCCGACGTTCTCATGGCCGAGCGTGAACGGCATCGAGGTATACGGCTCCAGCGCCAGGCTGCTCTGAAGCAGCACGGTACTGATATCAGTACCGCAGATGCCGCCATATCGAGTATCGACCCGCAGCCAGTCCGCATCGGGTAGCGGCGGCTGCCGGATGTCGTTCAGCTGCAGACAGGCTGCCCGGCTCCAGAACGC
>SLFF01000444.1 GCA_007124395.1 Thermomicrobiaceae bacterium
CGGTGCCACCGCCATCACGAAAGAAATTGCCGAGTCACTCGGTGGTGGTGTCCATGGGACGACCTTCGGTGGAAACCCGCTCGCCAGCGCTGCTGGCCTGGCCACACTCAACGCCATCAAGGATGAAAATCTCTTCGCCAATAGTGCCGAAGTCGGAGATTACCTGCTCCAGCGACTGAACGATCTCCAGCACCCGAAGATTCGCGACATTCGCGGTCGGGGCATGATGATCGGCATCGAGCTCAAAGGTCGGGTAACGCCGGTCCTGAAGGGTTTGCAGGAGAATGGCGTGCTGGCACTCCCGGCCGGAAACCTGGTGCTGCGGTTCCTCCCGCCTCTGATCCTGACGAAGGAACAGGCCGACACCGCCGTCGATACGCTGGCCAGCGTTCTCGGGTAGCCTGATTCCGGGTGATCACTCGCCGTTTCTGGTTTGAGTGATCGCCCGCTGATGATCCGCCGCGTAGGCCTCAAGGACGTCCCGGGTCGTCGCACCCGGACGAGCATCCACGAACCGCCCTTGCAACGCTTCAGCGAAATGATCCAGCGCCCCGGCCAGCATTCTGGCGCGCAATCTCACCTCAGCCGGAAGATCCTCATGACTCAGTTCCTCGGTAATGTCTGAGAGAAAGAGCGCCATGACGGCAATCGACTGCCGCTCGTCGGAGATCCGGAAGAAGTAGGTGATCGGGAACTGGTTCAGCGAGCCGGAGACGCTGACGAACCGGGTCGTCAATTCGTCGAGCAGTTGTTCGATCGAATGCGAAGGTAGCCCGCTCAGCCGGTGATCGCCCTGATCCAGAGCTTGCTTGAGGAGTGTCGTTTCGTGAGCCAGCGTTCGGCGGGTCTCGATATCCTGATAGATCGCCAGAATCCAGGTAATTGCCGCACTCAACAGAAAGAAGCCGATCAATGTCTGAAGTGGTCCCAGGATTCGCAACCAGGTCGCGGTTGGCGTGATGTCCCCATAGCCTAACGTCGCAAATGAGACGAACGACAGGTAGAACGCCGTCATGAACCCGGTTCGGTGTTCCGGATCCAGGCCAGAATCGTAGGCAAACGAATCGGGCATGAACGGCCAGTAGACGAGGGCCCCACCTGTGATCAGCAACAGCGCCCAGGTGAACAGCACCGAAACGTAGGCCAGTGGTCCGGCGTAGTTCATAATCTGGATCGGCAAGAGTTTACAGGTCCGCCAGACGATCCAGCTGATGTGGTTCGTCATACGTCCCTGATCTTCAGGGTTGAGCAACGTCTCGAAAATGTCGAAGATCGCGATCGCCATCAAGACGGCTCCCGCAGCTACTGCTACCCACTCCACGCAGAGTTCCCTTCTCACCTTCCCACATAACGATTTTGTTCATGTATCGTTTTCAGAAGCAAGACAGGCGCCGTGAGGATGGGAACTCGCTAAGGAATCCCGGAAATTGACTTCATCCAGACAGGAAGGCACATGCAGCAGGATCGCCACCCGGTGCTGATCATTGGCGCTGGAATCGCAGGACTGACCGCAGCGATTGCACTATCCCGGCAGGGTCATCCTGTTCGCGTTTTCGAGCGGCACGCCGAGGTCAGGCCGCTTGGAGCCGGATTGATTCTCTGGAGCAATGCGATCACCGCACTTCGTCACATCGGGCTGGAGCCTGAAGTCCAGCAGATCGGGCAACCGCTCTCCACACTGGCGATCACCGGCACTGATGGTCGAGTACTGGGCCGCACCGACGCTGCCAGACTCAGCAGCACGGCCGGGGCTCAGACGATTGCGGTCCATCGTGCAGATCTCATATCTGCCCTGCTCAGTCACCTGCCAGAAGAATGCCTCCAGACGGGAAAGGCGTTCGCTTCCTGCACCAGAGACGGTTCCGGTGTTGTGGCGCACTTCAAAGACGGCTCCAGCGAGACCGGCGACGTCTTGATCGGCGCAGACGGCCTGCACTCGCGCGTTCGGGACTCGCTTCACGGTTTCGAAGCGCCCCGGTACTCGGGCTACACCGCCTGGAGAGGCATCTCTCCACGACCCGATGTAGCGTTGGCGAATCCTGATGCATCGACCGAAACATGGGGCCGGGGTACCCGATTTGGCTGGGTGCCGCTAACAAACGATCGAGTGTACTGGTTCGCAGTCAAGAACGCGCCAGAAGGCGAATCAGCAGCCGAGGATAGCGACCGTGCAGAGCTCGAGCAACTCTTCGGGAAATGGCACGATCCAATTCCCCAGACGATCGCGGCCACGCCAGATTCAGCGATTCTGCGGCACGATATCTACGACCGGGATCCACGTTCGAGCTGGGGACACGGCCCGATCACCCTCAGCGGTGATGCCGCCCATCCAATGACGCCGAATACAGGACAGGGCGCTGCTCAGGCGATCGAAGATGCGGTCGTGCTCGCTTCGTGTCTGTCGACCTACCAGACAGTCGATGCCGCCCTGCGAAGTTACGAGAAAACCCGGATTCCACGCACGTCGATGATCACCACGCTCTCGCGACGGATCGGATCGGTTGCACAGGTCGAGAATCCAATTCTGTGCTGGGTTCGGGATTCACTGTCACGAGCGACACCGGAGAGCGTCACGCTGCGGCAGTTCGAAGGGCTGGTGAACTGGAACCCTCCCGCCGAGCCAGCCACGAGGCTGACAAGCACACCGGGTGAGGCAATCTGAACGTGTCACAATTTCTCCGGCACGAACGCCGCGTACCCATCAGCCAGATCGTAGATCAGTGCATCTGACGGCAAATGACGAATCCGGTTCAGGATCCAGAGGTCGCCGATGGCCCCGGCGGCATTGGTCACCGCAAACGCCAGAATGAACAAAAACCAGCCCGGAATCAGGGCAAACAGAATGACGCAGATGGCCGACAGCACCAGCAGCGGCGCGGCCGTGATGAGCATGTAGTTTCGGGGCGAGATCGGTTCTTCGAAGCTCGTGTAAGCGTACCCTGGCCCGACTCCGTAGAACGGCTTTGCCCCCGCCAGTTTCGCCACGATCCCGTGAACCGCTTCGTGCGCGATCGGTACCAGCAACAGGACGATCAGCGCCAGGATCAGCATCGACCAGATCGAGAACGTCAGGATGACTTCGCGATCGGGTTGCAACAGCAACCCGATCAGATAGAAGAGGACGCCGAACGGAAGCGCCAGTGGAAACGAGAGCAGATTCAGCTTCTTGATCGGAATAGCTGGACGATCCTCCATCTGGTAGCCCGGAATGTCTGGAGGATCATGCCGGAGCCTCGGTTCGGATGAATGCGCCTCACTCACCTTCGCGTCCTCGTTCGTTTCACGTTATCCGTCGAGCCAGAACCGGTGACTGCTACCGGTTCTTCCACGGAACCCGTCCGGCCAGTGCCATTGCCCGTTCGACGGTCTCCTTGAGTCGCGTCAACTCCTCCGGCTCTGGTGGATTCGCGGAATCGAGCAAGCGATCAAGCAGTTGATCGAACGGGATCGCTACCGAATAGTAAGGGGTGTTACCCAGGCCACGAGGGCTGGACTGCAGGTAGGAACCATTGACCGCCTGCGCAAACAGCTCCGCATCTTCCGCGGACAGCCCGACCTCATTCAGCCAGACTGGCAGCATTGCCAAATCCACCGACGCATCAGTCACCCGGGCGTTCTGCCAGTTGACGACGGCAGTGATGTCCTCATCGACCGCAAAGATGTTTCGTGGATGAAACTGCCCATGACAGATACAGAGAGAGACCTCTACCGGCCGGCGCAGATCAAGCCAGGCAGTCGTCTTCTGCACGAAGGATGACCATTCGTCTGGCACGTAGTCAGCATTCGCTTCCCGCCATTGAAACGCCTCTTCGACCTGAACATCAACGATATCTTCCGGAATTGACTCCGGATCTTCCAGCCACGGCGTTACCTTCGTCCAGTCCAGCGAATGGATCCGGGCCAGCAACCGGGAAAACGCGAAGGCAATCGTCGAGATCTCCCAGCGCATTCCGGCCGATTCCAGCATCGACGCAACCGAATCACCTTCGACCTGAGCGCCGAGCATCACCGATCGATCCCCCGATGTCCCCGCCGTCATGATCTCTGGCACCGGGATCTCGGTATGAGCCAGTGCCTGCAACATTCTGAATTCATGACTGTTGTCTGCCGGCCCGGTCCAGGTCAGAAAGTGCCCCATGTGGAGCTCATCCTGCGCTTTCCAGGAGACACTCAACCGGTTCACCGGACCAGCCTCGATTTCTGAGAGGTCCTGCGGTAGCGAGATATCGTGGGCATCTTCGTGGAGATTGCTGATCGCGTGCTGAGTAGCGGCCTCGATATGCTGGTTCATCGGTCTCCTCTTGTCACCTGATTCGATAACTGGCTCAAGCCTACCGCACCTCTCAATGCCCGTAGGCGGCGATTCGCTGTTACAATGCCAGCATCAACTTGATAAGACGTTGCGCAAACAGAACTGACTGGAAAGGTAGCTCTCTTGAGTGACTTGATGCAGAAGATTGACCGGCATGTAATCGGTGAAATCTGGACGTCTGATGTCGCCTACCAGAGCCTGAAACATCTCTGTGATGACATCGGCCATCGATTCGGTGGCAGTGATTCCGAACACAACGGCGCTGCCTGGCTCGAGAACAAGATGCGCGAGTACGGGCTGCAGAACGTCCACCGCGAAGAGTTCGCCATGTACAGCTGGGAGCGCGGCGAATGCTTCCTGGCAATGACCGAACCAGTCGAGCGTTCCTTCTCGGCGATCGCCATGCCCTATACCGGTTCGGTGAACCTGGAAGGTGCGCTGATCGACGTAGGGGAAGGCGAAGCACCAGACTTCGAGCGCCTGGGAGATGCAATTCGCGGCAAGATCGTGCTGACTGACGCTGAAACGAACCGACCCGGTCAGACCAAGAGCCACCGCACAGACAAGTATCGTCGTGCGGTGGAGTACGGAGCAGTCGCCGCCATCTTCATCAACCAGAACCCCGGCCTGCTTCACATTACCGGTGCCCTGTATGGCCGGAATCCCGGTGGCGATACGGTGGAAGATCATACCGCCGCGATTCCGGGGATCGGCGTTTCGTTCGAGGCGGGCATGGCCATTCGAAGACTGGCCGAGCGCGGCTCACCGAAGATGCGACTACGCACGAAGAACGCGGTCTACCGATCGACGTCTTCGAACGTTGTCGGAGACATTCCGGGCAGTGAGAAGCCGGACGAGGTGATCGTCTTTGGCGGCCACTATGATGGACACGACATCGCTCCCGGTGCCACCGACGACACCGCCGGAACGCTGACCGGACTCGAGGCAGGACGCGCACTGGCCCCATTCGCCGGACAACTCAAACGAACGATCCGGATCGTCTGCTTCGGCTGTGAAGAGATCGGCCTGCTCGGTTCCTGGAACCACTGCGACCAGTACGGCAAGCCAGAATCGACCGAAACACTCAAACTCATGGTCAATCTGGATGGTGCCGGGCGTGGCAAAGGTGGCATGGAACAGGTGATCGTCACTGGCGATGAATCCGAGATGATCACCTACTTCGAGAAGCTCGGCGACGACCTGACCTACAACTTCCCGGTCACCAGCGGACTGTCGGCCCATTCCGATCACTTCCCCTACTTCCTGGCTGGTTACCCGAGCGTCACGCTCCGGAGCCAGGACGCTACGGCCGGAATGATCGGCCGGGGCTACGGTCACACTGAGGCGGATACCGTTGACAAGGTAACCATCCGCGGGCTTCAGATGAGCGCCGTACTGGTAGCCCGACTGGCTGCCCGGATGGCAGACGACGACAGCCTGCCCGGTTCTCCGAAAACACAGGAAGAAGTTCGGGAGATTCTCGCATCGAAGGAGATGGACCACTTTCTGGACCATCACTGGGGACGGGCGAATCGGGTTCTATGAAGATTCTCGCAATAGCGCC
>SLFF01000307.1 GCA_007124395.1 Thermomicrobiaceae bacterium
GAAGCTGCCCAGAAGGAAACCGATCTGGTGCTGATCCCACTCGGGGCGGTTGAGGTCTATGGGCCGCACCTGCCAATGGGCGCCGACGGCATCGCCACAACAGCACTGGCTAACGGCGTCGCCGAGCAGCTTCCGGCACTGGTTGCGCCGCTGATTCCGGTCGGGTACTCAGAAGCGCTGCAGTCGTTCCCCGGCACCCTCTCGGTCAAGCCGGCCTCACTGATGGCCTACACTCGTGATGTTGCCGAAAGCTTCTTCAAATGGGGCTGCAAGCGGATTCTCTTTATCAATGGTCACGCCGGCAACGTCCCGTACATCAACGAACTCAGCCGGGAGCTTGAAAACGAGTACGGTGTTCGCTGCGCCCAGATCGACTGGTGGCGCTACATTCAGCCGCTGGTGGAGGATCTCGTCGAGAACGATATCCTGCCCCACGGCCATGCTTCCGAGTTCGGCACCAGTGTGATGCTTCACCTGGTACCGGAGCACGTCAAGATGGATCGTGCCTGCCGCACCGAACCACAGGTCAAGAATGAGTTCCCCGATTTCCATCGCACTGCCATCTATCGCGACAACAGCCCGACAGGTGTTGTTGGTGATGGCACAACCGGAAATGCCGAAAAGGGTGCCGAGACCATGCGCCGGGCTGTTCAGCGCACAGTTGACTTCATCAAGTCGAACGACTTCAAGGTCTAACCAGACGCTTCACCAGAACGACTCGAACCCCCAACCCCGGAAGCGGCTCGCTTCCGGGGTTCTTCGCCGTCTTCCAGGCTCTGGTGGAGCTGCGAGACTACATCCCCGAATAGCTCCTGCCCTGAACAGTTGATCCTGTAAGCCGCTCGCGCACCTTGTGGTACTATCTCCCAATGTCCCGAAAGCACGACATTGAGATGAAGAGGGCACAATATGAGGAATCCGCTTTTCGGACAGAATGTCTCGCTCGATTCGACTCCACTCACTCGTCGCTCACTGCTGCGGATGGGGGCTGGGCTGGTGACGCTCAGTGTGGCAGCTCCGGTATTCGCGGCCTGCGGGGGAGACGACGACGGCGACGATACCGCCGAAGCGGTTGCCGATGGGGATACTGCCAGCGCAGAGGTCGACGATAGCGATGATGATGGCACGTTCCCGGATGATTTCCCGGATAACATTCCGCTTCCGGACGACTGGGAGATAACCAGTGACACCTCGCGCGACAGAGACGGAAGCCGCGAGATCAGCATCAGGATCGAGAGCTACGGAGACCGTATGGGCATGATCGAAACCTATGATGCTGAGATCCCGGCCCACTACGAAGTATCCAGCCAGTCAATCGATGAAGACACCGGAGAGGCGACGTGGATCATCAGTAACGGGGAATGGGAATGGGGCAGCGTTGTAGTCGAAGATCCCTGGGAAGATGACGATGCCGACTTTCAGGTGGCCATTGAGTTGCACGAGCACATGCGATAATTCCGCTCCGCAAAGTGATGTCGGCACGTAAGCCAATAGTCTTCTGTCGGCGAACCGGGCCTGGCCCGGTTCGTTCTATTTTGTCCTGTCGTCGACACACTCCACCAGCCAGTCCGGCCAGTTGATCGTCATGCCGTTGCAGCCGGCTTCGACCGCTTCAATCATCTGGTCCCGGTTCTTGATGCCGGAGCAGCGGGTTTCCATTCCGAGCTCCTTGGCCAGCGCCACCAGTGCCGGATCGAGCGTGGTGGAGTTGAAAACGAACATGCTGATGCCGTGATCGGCTGCCTGCTGAACGACATGCCGACCGTCGCCCTCACCCAGCAACAGGTTCACCGGAGACCAGGCCGTCTTCACCGATGGCTCCTGCTGCCTGACTTCGAGCAGGGAATCGAAATCGTTGATCGTATTCATGTAGACGCTTTCCAGGAGGTCCCGCTCACGCAGTGCCTGCAGTACATCCGAAACCAGTCCCGGCGCCGGACGCTTGATCTCGATGTGATACACGAACTGGTCACCGAACGCATCCAGCAACTCCTGCAGGGTAAGCAGTTGCTCCCCGGCATAATCGCCGGACCAGGAGACCGGCGGCTCGTGTGAGCCGTCGGGGATCGGGCGATCTCCCCAGGATCCAGCATCGAGTTCTTTCAACTCGGCCAGCGTGTAATCGCCCGGAGAACCGGTGCCATCCGTAGTTCGATCCAGCGTGTTGTCGTGAAACAGGATGATCGCGCCATCACGGGTGTATCCGACATCGGTCTCGATCTCGCGAATTCCCATCTCAGCGGCCAGACGAAAGGCAGCCATCGTGTTCTCCGGGGCATAGGCACTGGCACCCCGATGGGCAATGATGTGGAACGGCTCGGCAATGGTCATCGGCATCTCCCTGATCGTTGATGTTGCAGACGTATCGGCTCAACCAGCAGTCATCCAGATCGAAGCGGCACCCTGACACGGAATCACGGCTACCCGGGTATCGTGTCACAGTTCGGGAATCCTGTCTTGAGAATGCGTTGCGATTCGCTCGATAATCGAACCGGTGATGTCTCCTGACGGCTTCAGAGGATATGACGGAGTTCTCCCTCAATGGTATAAGTGACACTGAAGCAGATTTCGCCCGCTTCTCCATCGGAAGGGACAGATCATTCGTGGCACTTATCTCCTTTGAAATCACGAGCCGGAAAGACTTTGCTGGCGGGGCCGAGTTCGGCGATGTCGGCTCCTACGAACAGATTGATGGAATCGCCCACTACGCCGTTGATCCAGACCACGAAAGAAATCAGCACATCGTCGATCTCGAGCACTGCCCGCGGGACGAGCAGGGCCGGGTGCATTTCTCCGGAGATCTGATGCTGCTGGTGCCGAAGAATCCCGGTCAGGCCGATCGCAAGCTCTTCCTGGAGCTCCCGAACCGGGGCCGGAGACTCTTCCCCCGCTGGGTAAATCGCTCCACCGTCGACCCATCAACTACGGTAGAGGTCCAGCCAGGTGATGGCTTTCTCCTGCGTCACGGCTACGTGGTGGCATCGGTTGGCTGGCAGTGGGACGTCTACCGAAGTGACGTGCTCATGGGCCTGGAGCCACCTGTGGCTCAGGGAATCTCCGGCACCACGATCGTCCGGTTTCAACCGAACAGCATTACCAACCACGAGCTCCTGGCCGACCGGGCTCACAAGCCGATGCCGGCCGCCGATACCAGCGATCCCAATGCCGTGCTAACGGTCCGGGATTCAGAGCTCGGTGAGGCGCGAGTTATCCAGCGTGACCAGTGGCAATTTGCCCGTGAAGAGAACGGCCAGCCAGTTGCCGATCCCGAGTACATGTATCTCGCCAGCGGGTTCGAACCCGGCAAAGTCTATGAAGTGACCTATCACACCGAGTACGCGCCGGTGGCCGGAGCCGGACTTCTGGCATTGCGAGATGCTGGCTCGTTTCTCCGTTTCAGCAACGCAGATGACAACCCGTGCGCCGGAACCATCGATCACGCCTACGCCTTCGGCATTTCGCAGACGGGCCGGATGCTCCGCCATTTCGTCTATCTCGGAATGAATCTCGATGAAGACAACCGGCAAGTCTACGACGGCCTGCTGCCGCACGTCGCCGGGGCACGTCGTGGCGAATTCAATCACCGCTTTGCCCAGCCATCCGTGCAGAACACTCCAGGGTTCGGACACCTCTTCCCCCATGCTGACGAGCCGCATACGCATCCGGACACCGGTCAGGTTGCCGGGCTGCTCGATCGACAGCGGGAACTTGGCGGCATGCCGAAGATCTTCTGGACAAACTCATCTGCCGAATACTGGCGGGGTGATTGTGCCTTCCTCCATATCGACATGGAGGGCAAGACAGATCTGGAAAGCGCCCCGGAAACCCGCATTTACTCCTTCGCCAGCACCCAGCACGGCCCGGGCAGCTTGCCGCTGACCGATACCACCGCTGACACCGGTGTACGTGGGCGCCATCCATACAACGCACATGATTACACCCCGCTACTGCGCGCCGCTATCGTTCACCTCCATCGCTGGGCAGCCGAAGGCATAGAGCCACCGGCCAGTTATCATCCGACACTCAAGGACCGCAACGTCTCCACAGAAGAAGAGATTATCGAGAAGTTCCCCAACGTGCCGAACCTGTTCCGTCCGGACACGAACTTCTTGCGGAAATTCCCGCGTGTCGACATGGGACCGGACGCCAGCAGTGGGATCGGGCGTTTTCCGTCCGAACTCGGCAACACCTTCCCGGCGCTCGTCTATGACATCGATGGGAATGGCAACGAAGATGCACCGGTCAGATTGCCGGACCTGGACTATCCCGTGGCGACATACACGCCGTGGAATCCCCGCCACCCGGAGACCGGCCATCCCGAGCAGATCATTCCGATGAACGGATCGACCTTCTTCTTCAGCCGGACGGAAGCCGAGCGAGTCGAGCTCAATGATCCACGACCATCGATCGAAGAGCGCTACGCCAGCCGGGATGAGTACCTGCAGAAGATTCGCGAGGCAGCCGAATATCTCGTAAAACGCGGCTACATTCTTGACGAAGACGTGGAAGCCTGTCTGGCCGATGCCGCCGAACGGTACGACGAAGCAATGAAAACCGGACCGCTGAACAGCGAGGCAACAGGGGCCTGAAATGGGGGACATATGAGACATGTGATCGTCATCGGGGCCGGGATAGTTGGTACTTCCGCGGCCCACCGGCTGAGCAGCGCCGGAGCAAAGGTGACCATCATCGATCGGGACGAGCCCGGCAACGGCACCACCAGCAGGAGTTTCGCGTGGGTAAACGCCAACCAGAAGACGCCCCGCGCGTATTTCGAGCTCAATTTCGCCGGAATGAAGGAGCACGACGCCCTCGACCAGGAGCTCGGCAGTGCTCCGTGGCTACACCGCACGGGAAACCTGGCGTGGAGCGGCGATGCACTCAAATATGATGAACTCCGACGTCGTGTCGAGCGCCTGCAGGCCTGGGGATACCGCGCCGAATGGAAGAACGCCACGGAAGTAAACGCGGAACTGGAGCCTCGACTCGCCTTCTCCGGTGCCACCATGCGGATTGCCTGGTTCCCGGATGAATCATGGCTGGATGGACCGCTCTTTGTCCGCTCGATGCTCGATCGCGCCGTCGAGCTCGGAGCCAGTGTTCGCTCCGGGCAGGAAGTTGCCGACATCACCCCCTCCAGCGATGAGGTCACAGTAACCCTCAGCGATGGGCAAACCCTCACTGCGGATGCCGTGCTGAACTGCGCTGGTCCTGGCGCGGACAAGATCGCGAAAATGGTCGGACGCACCCTTCCACTCGACCCGACACGGGGTCTCCTGATGCGGGTTCAGGTAGAGCCAGGCACCATCTCACGTCTCATTCACTCCACCGATGTAAACATCCGGCCAGATGGCGAAGATCATGTACTGGTTCACCACGACAGTATCGATCCGCTCATTGGAGAGCGTGACGAGATCCCCCTGGACAACGAATACTGCCGGGAACTCTGCCGACGAGCCAGGCGCATCCTGCCAGACATCACCGGCCGGGCAATTACCGAGACCCGCGTCGGGATTCGCCCCTATCCAGTCGATCACATCTCCTGCATCGGTGCCGTACCAGGCATACCGGGGTACTATGAAGCAGTGACCCATAGCGGCGTAACGCTAGGGCCTCTACTCGGCCGACTGATCACGGAAGAGATCCTCACCGGGAAGGTCGACCCCCTGCTCAAGCCGTTCCGGGCTGAAAGATTCGCATAACTTCTCTTCGTACGTACAGCTATTTGCGCCAGTGCACAACCATATTGCGCTGGCGCCCGAATTATCCGCCGAAACGCGACCCCTGATTTCTCCCATCGAACACCAGATACGTCATCTCCGTCTGGTACTTCAGCC